>QIKS01000051.1 GCA_003233025.1 Hellea balneolensis
CGGTAATGCCTGCCAGCCGGGTACGGCCACCGGATTTCACATTAATCATCGATTGGCCGATCATGGCGCAACCACCCATGCCGCCAAAAAATCCGGTTACCGTATTGGCAATCCCTTGGGCGACGCATTCTTTTGAAGCTCCACCGCGTTTGCCCGTCATTTCGCCGACCAGGTTCAGGGTAAGCAAGCTTTCAATTAAGCCAATGGCGGCTAGAATTAAGGAATAAGGCAGGATGATCTTTAAGGTTTCGAGATTAAACGGCACCGTCGGCAAATGCCAAGTGGGCAGGCCGCCTTTAATGGACGCCAGGTCGCCAACGCGCGGCACATCAATCCCAAACCCGATCACAAGAGCAGCAACAATGCCAATGCCCGCCAAGGGAGCGGGGATAATATTGGTGATTTTGGGCATGGTCCAGATAATCGCCATGGTCAGTCCGACCAGGCCCAATGTTAACAACATGGGCACGGCGTCCAGCCAAACCTTGGCACCTTCCGGCCCGGTTTTAAATTGGGATAATTGCGCCATGAAAATCACAATCGCCAGCCCGTTAACAAAACCGAGCATGACGGGATGGGGGACAAGGCGGATGAATTTACCCAGATGAAACACCCCGGCCAATATCTGCATCAGCCCCATAAGGACCACTGTTGCAAATAAATATTCGACCCCGTGGTGGGAGACAAGCTCGACCATAACGACGGCCAGCGCCCCGGTAGCGCCCGAAATCATGCCGGGGCGTCCGCCGATCACCGCCGTGATCAGGCCGACGATAAAAGCGGCGTAAAGCCCGACTAAGGGATGAACACCGGCGACAAAAGAAAACGCCACGGCTTCGGGAACCAGGGCCAGAGCAACCGTCAACCCGGCCAAAACCTCGATTTTGATGCGGGTAGGTGTGAAGGTGGTAAAGGCCGGGTTGCGCCATCGGGTAAAAGAAAGATTGTCGGCAAAGGCGGAGAGCGTTGGCTTCATTGTTAAATCCATATAGGAGGGGTCGTATTGCGCCTACATAGTCATTTACCAGATGAAGGCAAAAGAAAACTTCAAATACTGAGGCAAATTATCCGCCATTTGGGCAAAAAAAATGGGAGCTAAAGAAAGCTCCCAAAGGTGTTAGGTGAATGGTGGGGTGTCTTCTAGGGAAGACTTCACCTTTATTAAAGAATATACTTAAGAAAAAGTTAACAGGGTGCGTTTTTTTAAGATTGATTCATGTTTATGAATCGGGTGCTAATATTTTCAATTTTACACAAGGGGTTAGACTTGTTGTTTTTATCGAGACAGGCGCCTATAAGAGACAAAATAGACAAAAACGGACTGAAAATGAAAATTTTAAATGATATGAGATCCCTGACGGGATCTGGTTTTGTAGCTGCTTTGTTGCTGGCACAAATTGCCATCACGCCAATGGCGCAAGCGCAAGAAAGCGATGATCAATTAAGCCGCCTGCTTGCATGTCGAGGCATTGGCGAGGCGCAAGGCCGGCTTGCCTGTTTTGACAAGGCTTCAGAAGCTCTGGAAACGGCGACAAAAAGCGGTGATTTGGTGACGATCACAAAGGCGGATGTGCAAGGAATTCAAGAGGATGGGTTTGGGTTTAATTTGCCATCATTACCGAAATTGTCGTCAATTTTTGGTATTTCAAAATCCGGTGATGACGGGCTTGCCAAGGAACAAAAACGCGCTGACAAAAATGCCAAAAAGGCGGAGAGAGAGGCGAAAACCGGCATTAGTCGCGACGGGGAAGGTAGAATTAACAAGGCAATTGTTCCTATCGTATCCCTTCAAGTATTTGGCCGCGGTAAAACCCGGTTTTATCTTGAAAACGGGCAGGTTTGGGAACAGACTAATGGGCCTGATTTAGGATTGAAAATTCGCAAAAACCGGCCTTTGGCGGCCCATATACTCCGGGGCGCTCTCAGTGGATTTAGGATGCGGGTTAATGGCAAAGGCCGGATGGTTAATGTTCGCCGGATTAAATAATAAAAAAGGGGCCTTGCGGCCCCTAGTTTTCATTACAATAATTCGTTTGTTTACTCAGTGATTTCGATCAATTGGACATGAAATACCAAGGGTGATGCAGGCGGAATGGAGCCGCGCCCGGCGGGGCCGTAGGCGAGGTCGGACGGGATATAAAACGTCCAGGCATCACAAGGGCGCATCAAAGCCACACCTTCGGTCCAACCGGGAATAACGCCGCTTAGGGGGAAGGATATGTCCGCTCCCCGGTCATAAGAGCTGTCAAATGTATTGCCGTCGCGAAACTGGCCGTGATAATTGACGCGGACTTTCTGGGTGGTGAGCGGATTTGGCCCGTCTGCATTGCCGCTTGTGTTGACGCGGTATTGTAGGCCAGAGGCTGTGGTTGTAACGCCGTCCAATTTACCATTAGCTTCAAGCCAGGCTGCTTGATCCAGCGTTGGGTCTGCGACCTCATCTGAATAGCTGCTGATATCGGCCAAAACATTTTCTGGCGCACAGACGCGCAGTGCGGCCATTTTTACGGCTTCAGCGGCGATCTTTGCTTGTTCTTTTGCCGCTTTTTCTTCCGGGCTATCGCCGCACGATGCGAGGAGGAGCACGCTGGCGAGCAGGGCGAGTTTTGAATATGGTTTCATGGAAATGTCCTTTTGTTTTGGTTTTGTTGCTTTGCTTTAATCTGATTTTTTCAAAATTTCAATACCGGGAAGGGATTTACCTTCCGTCCATTGCAAAAAAGCCCCGCCTGCGGTTGAAATAAAACTAAACCCGTCGGCGGCGCGGGCATGGTTTAAGGCGGCAACAGTATCTCCGCCGCCCGCTACGGCAATCAAGCCGTGGGCTTTAACCCGGCGGCTGGCATAGCGGGCCACTTCAATGGTTGCGGTATCAAATGGCGGCAGCTCAAACGCGCCGAGCGGGCCATTCCAGATCAGGGTTTGGCAGCGGTCGATAGCGTCGAGTAGGCGGGTGACCGTCTTGGGGCCGGCGTCCAAAATCATCTCGCCGTCTTTGAGCTCGTCCAGAGCGCATACCCGGTGCGGGGCGTGGGCTTTAAAGTCCGTAGCCACTACAACATCCACCGGCAGGAGGATTTCACAATTGGCGATTTTGGCATTGTCCAATATTTCCAGCGCCGTGTTTTTCAAGCCGTGTTCGCACAAGGAGGCACCAACCTCATGACCAAGTGCGGCCAAAAACGTATTGGCCATGCCGCCGCCAATGGCCAAATAGTCAAGCTTGGTCGTCAGATTGTTTAAAAGATCGATTTTTGTCGAGACTTTAGCCCCGCCGACAAGGCCCATGACCGGGTGTTTGGGAACGTCCAGAGCCATGCTGAGATGGTCAAGTTCGCGCTCCATGGCCAGACCGGCATAGGCGGGCAGGGCGAGCCCAACCCCGGTGGTTGAAGCTTGCGCACGGTGGGCAACGGAAAATGCATCGTGGATAAAAATATCGCCGAGATCCGCCAAAGCCTGCGCAAAAGCCGGATCATAGCCTTTTTGTCCGTCTTTGGTGTGGGTTTCGCCGGGGTGGAAACGGGTGTTTTCCAAAAGCAGCACACCGCCTTGGGCTAGCGTGTCGACGATAGCGCGAGTTTGAGGGCCAATGCAGTCTGGCGCGAACAATACCGGCGTTTCCAGTAGTTTTGACAGGGGGGTTGCGAGGGTGGCCAAAGAAGCGGCCGGATCAAATTTCCCGTCCGGCCTGCCAAAATGGCTGAGCAAAATTGTGCGCGCCCCGCTGGCTTGCAGTGCTTTTATGGTGGGTATGGCAGCCCGAAGCCTTGTGTCGTCGCTGATACGACCATCCCCGTCCAGAGGGACATTGAAATCAACACGAACAAGGACGCGTTTTTGGGCCGTATCGACGTCCTCAAGTCTGCGAAAATCGACCATAATTGCTTTCGTTTATGTGGCCTGTTTCATTTGCCGCGCCACATCAATCATCCGGTTAGCAAAGCCCCACTCATTATCATACCAGGCAATAACCTTGACCAGATCATCATGCAAAACCTCGGTGAGGGGAGCTGCGAAAATAGCGGAATGGGGGTCGTGGTTGAGATCAGAGGATACCAGTGGTTCTTCCGTATAGCGGATCACCCCTTTGAGATCGCCTTCACTGGCAGCTTTGACGGCAGCGTTAAGCTCGCTCACGCTGGTATTGCGCTTGGGCTGAAACGCCAAATCAACCAGTGAGACATTGGCCGTTGGCACCCGAATGGCGGAGCCGTGCAATTTACCTTCAAGTTCCGGCAAGACAAGCCCGACGGCGCGGGCAGCACCCGTTGATGTGGGGATCATGTTTTGAGCGGCGGCGCGGGCGCGGTACATGTCTTTGTGGGAGCTGTCTAATATCCGCTGATCCAAGGTATAAGAATGGATTGTTGTCATAAACCCGCGCGTAATCCCGACACTTTCCATCAGGACTTTGGCCAAAGGTGCCAGGCAATTCGTTGTACAAGATGCACACGAGACAATTTTATCATTAGCGGTTAAATCGGTATGGTTCACACCATAGACAATCGTCTTGTCAACGCCTTTAGCGGGCGCGGAAATCAAAACCTTGTTGCCGCCGGCATCCAAATGGGCCTGCACGCTTTCGCCTGTGCGAAAAAAACCTGAGCATTCCATGACAACATCAATATCCAAAGAAGCCCAATCAATATCCGCCGGATTGCGCTCATGGGTCACCCGCACTTTGCCCGTGCCAAAATCTATGCTGTTCTCACTGATTGTGACGTCATTGCAAAACGGGCCGTGGATACTGTCATAGCGCAGGAGGTGAGCTTGCATATCCAAAGCACCGGGAGAGTTTATCGCAACGATTTCCACATCCTCTAGGCCGTATTCGACAACAGAACGGACAATAAGACGGCCAATACGACCAAACCCGTTAATGGCGATGCGTAAACTCATAGGAAAGCTCCGATGGGATATTCATGTGGTTAACTGCATGCCTTACAATGTATAACGGGCAATACAAGTAAAATTGGCTTGGCGGAACGCCTTTCTTGGGTCACTATATGCACAAATAAACCAGATTCGGTAATTTTATGACAAACCAGTCGCAAGACCAAGGCTCAACAAACGGCTCAACGAACGGCGGAGCTACGGTAAAAGATGCGGCAGATCGTCTTCAACGCGCTCTTAAATCCCTTGAAAATGAGCTTGGCCCGATGGTTAAGCAGCTTGGCAAGTTGCAATCAAGTGCACAAGGCGATACGGCGAAAAACGAAGATTTGGCCGAACAAGTTCAGCGCGCCCAACTGCGCGAGCAACAATATAAAGAACGAGAACGCGAGTTCTCAAACCTGGCGCAAGAAACAACACGCGAGCTGGATACGGTAATTTCGCATGTGCTGGGTGCGCTTGGCGATGATTAGACAAAAGGTGAGAATGAGGCATGGGTAAAGTCAGCCTGGACATTAATGGCCGCAAATATGCGCTTGGCTGCGATGACGGTGAGGAAGAGCGCTTGCTGCGCCTCGGCTCCAAGCTCAACAAGCGGGTCAAGGAGATGGCCAATCAATTTGGCCAGATCGGTGATCTGCGCCTGCTGGTCATGGCTGGCATTGCCATGACGGACGAGCTTGACGAACTGACCCAAAACTTAGAGGCCCAAGCTAGAGAGATGAATGCGGAGTTGCGCAAGGAAAGCGAAGCCGCGCTTGCCGGCGCCCAAAAGTCAGAAACCACTGCCGCCGATGCTCTTGCCGACGCTGCCAAGCGTATCGAAAAACTGGCCGAGAAATTATCCAGCGATTAGGTTGTTTTAGTATTACCCCTTTAAACTCGTGGTCTCCCCAAAACATGTGGATGAGAGAAGCCGCCTTCCTTTATATATATCTACTTGTATTTTGTTTGCCGAACCGCCACATTAGGGCGGACGGCTTCTGCGGGTTTTGTGAGCAACACGTATCCTGGGGACCTTAAACTTACCTTAGGGAACTGCCTCTGTTAAGACCGTGGTCTTATTACGCGGTGCCCACCTGAACTTCTGGTTCGCGAGGTTACACCGTTTTCCACATTGTCTGCGGCTGCCGTCACCGCATCTAGGCCCGTGGATGAGCGCTCGCATGGATAGCTACCAGGCTTTTGGCGTCTACATCGGTGTAAATTTGGGTTGTCGACAGGCTGGCATGACCGAGAAGTTCTTGAATGGTGCGAAGGTCGCCCCCTTTGGCGAGCAAATGGGTGGCAAAACTGTGACGCAAAGCATGAGGCGTTGTGGTTTCAGGTAAGCCCAGTGCGCCGCGTAAAATCTGAATTTTTTCTTGCAGCGCTCTCGGGCCAAGGCCGCCGCCTCTAATCGCGCGAAACAAAGGCTTGTCAGCCTCCACCGCATAGGGACAAAGACGGACATAATCTGCCACGGCCCGCCGGATAACGGGGAGCAGAGGCACAAGGCGCGTCTTGCCGCCTTTGCCGGTGATCATCATGCTGTCACCAAGGGGGGTGTCGCTGCCGCGCAAGGACAGTGCCTCAGAAATCCGCAAGCCCGCCCCGTAGAGCAAGGTGATAACGGCAGTATCGCGCGCCGCAACCCAAGGGCGCTTGTCAGAGGTTTTACTTTGATTGAGCAATGCCTTGCTGGCCAAAATGCTAATAGGCCGGGGCAAGCGCTTTTGCGGTTTGGGGCCTTTCAACAAGCCAATGGCATGATTTTTGATGTCCCAACGGCGTTCCACATAGCGAAAGAACGTCCTGAGCGCCGATAAATTACGGGCCAGGGACGCTGCGGATAGCTGGTTCTCACCACGCCTGCGTTTGGCCATATAGCTGCGAAAATCTGTAATGGTAATGGCGGCTAGGTCTTCAAGGTGCAGGGCGCGCCCCCAGTGGGACGTCATAAAGCCCAAAAACGCGGCGAGATCGCGCTGATAGGCTTCAACGGTTTTATCCGCCAGCCGCCTTTCCCCCGCCAGATGCGCCAGGAATATACGCAAGGTTTCAGATGTTGAGATTGTCGGGTTTGGGTGCATAGGGGCCAGAATAGTCCGCGAGCGTTAAAGAACACTTAGGGTCAGAACCTATTAATCCGGCGTGCTCTTATAAAATGCTCTGCCCGGTTTTCTTCCAGTCGGCTAGAAATGCGGCCAGGCCTTGATCGGTCAGGACATGGCCCGCCATTTTGCGGATGACGCTCGGCGGGGCGGTGGCGACGTCTGCACCGATGAGAGCGCAGTCTTTCATATGACCGATGGAACGAATTGAAGCGGCCAGGATTTCCGTCTCATAGCCGTAATTATCATAAACCGTGCGGATTTCCTCAATCAGCTCCAACCCATCAAGACCATTATCATCGAGCCTGCCGATGAAAGGCGAGATGAACGCCGCCCCGGCTTTGGCCGCAAGCAAGGCTTGAGCGGCGGAGAAACATAAGGTGACATTGACCGGAATACCCTTGGCCGCCAATGCGTTCGTTGCTTCCAGCCCGTCCCATGTCATGGGTATTTTGACACAGACATTACTGGCCAATCCAAATAGAAATTCGCCTTCGGTAACCATGTCCTTGGCGGTGGTTGCCGTAACCTCGGCGCTAACCGGGCCATCAACAAGGGCGCAGATTTCCTTGATAACTTCAAGAATATTGCGCCCGGACTTGGCGATAAGTGACGGATTTGTTGTTACCCCGTCGACCATGCCGCTTGGGATCAAGGCTTTAATCTCACTAACTTCTGCCGTATCAATAAAGAACTTCATTGTCGCGGTTTCTCCATAATTTTGTTTTGCGAATCACTATTTGGGGCCAAGCTAGGCACAAGATATGAACAGAAACGAAAGTTTTAATGAAAACAATCGCGAAAATTTTATTTCCGGTCAATGTGCCAGAGCCATTTGATTATGAAGTCCCTGAGCATATGAAATTGGCACGCGGGGATTTCGTTTATGCGCCGATTGGCCAGCAGGTAAAACTAGGCGTTGTTTGGGAGATCGCTCAAGGGCATGAGCAAGCCCGCCCGCTCAAAGAGATTGCAGAGCGTAAGCCGTGCCGGTCATTATCGCGTGAAATCCTGGGTTTTGTGCGCTGGACAGCTCAATATAATTGTGCGTCGCTGGGCATGGTTTTGCGCATGGTTATGCGTTCTTACAAAGCGCTGGAGCCGTCGGCGCAGATTAATATGTTTTTCCCCGCCGGGCCAGCCCCTGCCGGGTTAAGCGCGGCGCGAAAACGGGTTTTGAGGTTGGAGAATATATGGCCAGCTCGAGCCAGCGAAATTGCCAAAGCGGCGGGTGTTTCGGCTTCCGTTATTAACACAATGGCTAAAAACGGCTTGCTGGAAAAACGGCTTTCGCCCGTTGATCCGCCGTTTGAGCCACCCAATTTGGACTGCGAAAGGCCATTTGCCCTGACCGCCCAACAAGAACAAGCCGCCGCAGCACTGCAAGCATTGGTGGAGGAGGACGTCTTTAATGTCGCTTTGCTGGATGGGGTGACGGGTTCGGGCAAGACGGAAGTTTACCTCGAAGCCGCCCGCACCGCTCTGCGCGCTGGCAAGCAAGTGCTTATTTTAGTGCCTGAAATCGCCCTGACACAAGCCGGAATGCGCCGCTTTAGCCAAGCATTTGGCACACTGCCCGCCCAGTGGCATTCCGCCATGGGCGAAGCCGAGCGGCGCAGGGTGTGGCGCGAAGTCCATCATGGCCGTGCCAGGCTGGTTGTCGGTGCGCGCTCCGCCTTGTATTTACCCTTTGCCGATTTGGGTTTGGTGGTGGTGGATGAGGAGCATGACAGCTCTTACAAGCAAGAAGAGGGCGTTTTTTACCACGCCAGAGACATGTCGGTTGTGCGGGCGAAATTGGCCGGGGCTTGCGTTGTTCTGGCTTCCGCCACACCGTCTTTGGAAAGCTTGACCAATGCCAGAAGCGGGCGTTATGCCCATATTGTCCTGCCGACGCGCCCCGGTGCGGCCATCATGCCGACGGTGGCACTGGTGGATTTGAAAGACCATGCTTGTGACAGCGGCAAGTTTTTATCGGCGCCCTTGGTTGAAGGGGTCGCTCAAGCTTTGGAGCGCGGCGAGCAGTCCCTGCTTTATCTCAACAGGCGCGGCTATGCGCCGCTGATTATTTGCCGGGCGTGCGGTGAGCGGCTCAAATCGCCTGATACGGATAGCTGGCTGGTCGAACATCGCCGCACGGGCCGGGCTATGTGCCATCATACCGGCTTCTCCA
>QIKS01000050.1 GCA_003233025.1 Hellea balneolensis
CATATAGTCTTGCTTCAAATAGCCCGCGCCTCCATCGGCCCAGCTATCGGCACTTTTTTTAGGGGCGCGGTGCTGGACAACACCTAAAATACCGCCGGGCTTTAGCGCCCGGTAAGCTTCGCTCAAGGCATCCGAGAAATAACCGTTCTTATGTTCAAACCGATTGAGACTATGCAATGTGCGTATGAACAAGGCGGCGTCTGCTGTGCCCTCAAACTGGGCAGACATTTCCGAAAACGAAAATGCGTGAATGGCGGCGGCATTTTCTATATCCCAAGCGGCGGCTTTTTCGGGCCATAGGCGAGTATCTTCTACCCGCGCCGCGATCCAGTCTTTATCCGTGCGGATGTTTTGCCACATGCTGTCCGGATAATGGGCGGCGATCAACGCACCTTCGGGGCCCAGATAGGGCAGAAGAATTTTTGTGTACCAGCCGCCGCCCGGCAAGGCCTCGACGACTGTCATGCCGGGCGCTATACCAAAAAATTCCAGTGTTTGGGCTGGGCGGCGCGCCGCAAAGCGGGCCTTTGCTTCACTGGATTGCTGCGCGAGCGCATTTGCCAATGCCGCAGGTTCGAACGCCGCCAATGGTGCATCTGCCGTTTGACATGCCAGCAAAGTCGCCGCGCTCATGACGCCAAGAAGAAAGTGTTTCATCTACCCGCCTCGCTTATGACCGGCGAAAGCACGGATAGCTCAAAACGGCTTGTGCCGCTGCCAAGATATTTTGCGTTGGCTTTAAAGTCGGCGCTCTTGCCAAATTTGTCAAGCCCGCCCGGCGTGTCCCATTCAACCAGGAGAAGCTGATCTGGCCCGGTAAAGGGCGCTGAGTGGGTCTCGAAACCGGGTGCGTGCATTGTATAAATGAAGCGCCCTCCGGCCTGCGACACGGCGGTTTGAATGCCGCTTAAATATTTTGCGTAATCGTCGGGGTTCTCCAGGTTAATCCACGCCGCCGCTAAAGTATAAGTTTTCGAGGCGTCCAATGTCAGAGTCAAATCCTCTTTCAGTACATCATTATAAACCCGAAGCTCGTCCCACACAGTGGCGCGCGTCGCTTTAACTGCGGGCCAATCGGGATGCGCGTTAAAGGCCTTCTCCGCCTCAGCGTCAGGCCAAGAATAGATAATGATGACTTGCGGTTTGAATGTACCTACAGGAACGGCCTGCACATTAAACTGAGCGTCTCTTTGAAAGCCAAATTGATTGGCGATTGGAAAAGCTGATTTGTAATAGGTGTTTCGCGCCGCATCTGCCTGTGCGCCTTCTTGGCCAACGACGGCAACGAAAGATACGACTTGCCCTTTTTTGTACGAGAGCCGCATGGTTTTTGGTGCATAATTCGCCGCAATATCCGTTTTTGTTGTCGAGGTTGAGGCGGCGCAACCTGCGAATGCCAGCGCTATGGCTGCACATGAATTTACGAGGAGTAATCGGCTAAACTTGAAAGTCATTTATAAAGTCTCCTAAAAATGTGAAAAGGTTCAATCTTAAAAATACCCAGTTTTTATAAGCCTGTCGTGGATTGATTTTACGCCCAGTCGGTGCAATACTGCACCGATGAAGGATTGGGAGCATTACCGTTTTATCCTCGCTGTGCAGCGGGCGGGCACAGTGCGCGGCGCTGCAGGCCTGCTGGGCGTTAATCACGCAACCGTTTCGCGGCGGCTGTCGCAAATAAATGAAGACTATGGTCAGCCGGTATTTGACCGCACAGCAGAAGGGTATCAACCTACGCAATTAGGCCTGCAACTTGTTTTGGCCGCCGAGCAAATGGAAGAGATTACCTTCAGCGCTGTGCGCCAACAAAGGGCGCTTGAGACAGAGCTTTCGGGGCCGATTAAATTATCCCTTGCAAAGGTTATCGCGCAATTTCTTTTACGCGACGAACTTACGGACTTCGTAAACCGTCATCCCAATATCGATTTATCAATAGAGACATCCTACAAATATGTTGACCTTGACCGCTCCGAGGCGGACATTGTTATTCGGGCCGCAAATAGCCCGCCAGATCACCTTGTCGGGCGGCGGTTATTTCCCTACGCGCTTTGCCATTATTGCCATGTGGATTATCTAAAAAACACGCCGCCAAAAGATCGTAAATGGCTGTCGTTCTCGCCCAGAGCGGACGCGAAAAAATGGATTGCAACATCCCCCTATCCGCACGCCCCGATCGGGCTGCAAATCGATGATTTAACATTTCTCCACCGCGCAGTGGTCGCCGGAAAAGGGATGACATTCGTGGCCTGCTATATGGCAGACCCCGAAGAACGGCTAGTCCGCCTGCCGGGTTCACAGCCGCAAGCGATTGCCGACCTTTGGGTGCTCACCCATCCGGATTTAAGGGACACGCCGCGCATACAAGCCTTGATGAAATTCCTCACGGCAGCTCTCATAGAAAAACGCGGCCTCATTGAAGGGCGGTTTTAGCCTCATCTTTCTTGGCCGCCGCCGTCCAGCCGTTTACTCATCGTTTACCCCTGCGCTTTACATTCCCTTAAGACTTTTAGGGAGTGTTCTTTGCCGCCGATTGCTACAACCGAATTTGATCAGGCCTTGCTTGATGAAGGCATTACCCAAACCGGGGCGTTAAAGCGGGCCATGTGGGCCTGTTTCATTGGCGGGTTGGGCGTGGTTATTATCGCCGCGATTATCACCTTTTCCCCCTTTGATACCACCGGGGACACGGCAGGCATCAGGGCCGGGACGGCGGCGGAATTACATAATTTTCTAGGCATGCCCGGCGCGGGCCTGGCCAATTGGTTGTTGCAAATGCTGGGTTGGGCGGCTTTGCCATTGGGGCTTATATTGGTGTTCGCGGCGGCGCGGGCCGTGTTGCGGCCACGGCTAAACATTAGCCGTTGGGATACATTCAGGCGGTCATCCCTGTTGGTTTCAAGCGTATTTTTCCTGTCGGTATTTCTGGCCGCCTTCCCGATCCCTCAGGGTTGGCCCATGGCCACGGGATTGGGCGGCTATCTGGGTGACAGTGTGTTTCTTGGCCTCAAAGGCCTGTTCTTAAAGCTTAAGATCAGCTCGTCACTGGCGGGCGGTGTCAGTGCGGTGCTGGTCTTTATTGCCCTGGGCTATTCTGTCGGGCGGTTTTTTGGCATGGTCGGGCGCGACGTGGCGCAAATCTTTGACGCCGCCGGACTGGTCTGGGCGACGTTCCGTGTCCGGCTTGATCAATTGCTCCGGTTCCTGCGTAAAAAATTCCAAAAATCCTATGTCGATCCATTAGAGAGCACCGGCTTTGATGACCGGCGCGTCTGGCTCGAAACACCGGGCCTTGACGCCGCGCTAGAACCGGAAGCGGAACCGGAGCCCGTCTTCGTGCCCAAACGACGCGCGGTCAAACCCAAAGCACCCCAGTATAATTTTCCCAAAAACGGCCGTTTCGTCCTGCCAACCATTGATCTTCTAAAACAAAACCCGCCGCGCATTGCCGTCACCGACGCAGGCGCATTACAAAAATCAGCTGAAGAGCTCGGCGAAGTGCTAACTGACTTTGGCGTCAAGGGCGACATCGGGGCAGTGCGCCCCGGCCCCGTTGTCACGCTATATGAATTTGAACCAGCCCCCGGGGTGAAATCCTCGCGCGTGATCAATTTAGCCGATGATATTGCTCGCTCCATGGCGGCGCGTTCAGCCCGTGTCGCCGTGGTACCGGGCCGCAATGCCATTGGCATTGAGCTGCCCAACCGCCGCCGGGAGACGGTTTATTTGCGCGATATGCTGGCCAGCCGGGCTTTCAAGACCTGCGGCGCGGAACTGCCATTGGCGCTGGGAGAAGACATTGGCGGCAAACCTGTATTTGCCGATCTGGCCAAAATGCCGCATTTGCTAGTGGCCGGGACCACCGGGTCGGGAAAATCTGTCGACATTAACGCCATGATCTTGTCGCTCATGTACACGCTCACGCCCGAACAATGTAAATTCATCATGATTGACCCGAAAATGCTGGAGCTGTCTGTCTATGACGGCGCGCCGCATTTGTTGGCCCCGGTGGTGACCGAGTCCAAAAAAGCCGTGGTGGCCCTGAAATGGACCGTGCGCGAAATGGAAGCCCGCTACCGCAATATGTCCAAAATGGGTGTGCGCTCCATCAAAGGCTATAATGAAAAAGTTCAGGCAGCCAGTCAAAGCGGCGAGGCGCTGGAGCGCACTGTCATGACTGGTTATGACAAGGAGACCGGTGAGCCGCTCTACGAAACCGAAGTGCTCAATATGGAGTTCATGCCGTTCATCGTGGTCGTGATTGACGAGATGGCCGATCTGATGATGGTGGCGGGCAAGGATATTGAGGGCACGGTACAACGTCTGGCCCAAATGGCGCGCGCCGCAGGTATTCACATGATCATGGCGACGCAAAGGCCAAGTGTTGACGTCATCACCGGCACCATCAAAGCCAATTTCCCGACAAGGATTTCCTTTTCAGTCAGTTCCAAAATCGATAGCCGCACCATTTTGGGCGAGCAGGGCGGCGAGCAGCTTCTGGGCATGGGCGACATGCTGTATATGGCGGGCGGGCGCAAACCACGCCGCTTGCACGGGCCATTCGTATCTGATGACGAAGTCGAAAAAATCGCGGGCTTCATCAAAGCCCAGGGCGCCCCGAGCTATCTTGATGACATCACCATTGACCGCGACGAAGACGAAGAAGCCGGAGGCGGTAAAATCAGTTCCGGCGACGAGACCTTTGACAAGGCGGTCGAGATTGTCGCCACAACCCGCAAATGCTCCACCTCCTATATCCAGCGTAGATTAAGTATCGGCTATAACCGCGCCGCCAATCTGGTCGAACGCATGGAGGCCGAAAACATGGTCGGCCCCGCCGGCCCCGGCGGCAAACGCGAAATATTTTTGCCGGAAGCTGGCGAGTTTTAAGCCAAAAGCGCCCCTTTCCTCACCCGGCTTTCCCAGAGACACTACCAATTAATTTCATCCTGATGGGCCCCACGGTCTGGACATTTACAATCTTTTGTAGTACTTTCCATAAATTATGGGCGTAATACCATACCTAATAAGTTTTTTTCTTGGAGCATTATGCTGGCTCACAACCGCTACTTTCGCTATGGCTGGTAATGTTGGGCCGCCAGAAAAACTTGCCGCTTTGAAAAACCGGCTGGATCAAAGCTATATGTTTGTCATTAGCTTTAAAAAAGGCGTGCAATCTAAACCGGAAAATCTTGGCATTGATTTAAAAACAACACAAGTCGAGCCGTTGGGGATCATCAACGGCTTTGCAGCTAAGTTAAATGTTCGTTATGCTTTTGAACTTGCCGACCGGGATGATGTATTACAAGTATGGTATTTGCACCCGAATGACGCTTCTTTATATGTTAATACGCTGGCGGCAATTAACTATAATGTAAACACACTTCCCCTACCAGCTCCGCTAAACATTTCCCTTGGCATTGACTCGAAGCGCTGGGTAAAAAAACCGCATCTTGACGCGCCAATGCAAAGGGCAACTCGGGCCGCTGCGAAAGCCGGGCTCCTGCCTGTTGTGGCCATTGGCAATTCCCACGGTGGAAACGCAGCGACCAATGGCTGGATCAATCCATGGAGTTACCCCGAATGGGTTATTTCGGTTGGGGCCTGGGATTCTGGAGACAATAAAGTTGCCGGTTTTTCAACCCGCGGAGACCCAAAACGCCCGGAAACCTGGCCAGACGTCATCGCAGACGGTGTTGATATTATTGGCCCTTGGCCAACAAACCTTACCAAGTCGCCGGGGCGGAAAAAAAGAGATGAAACAAATGCGCACTTTATCAACACTGTGGCAAAAAAAGATTGGCATCTTTACACCCTTGAATCCGGGACAAGTATGTCTACTGCACTCACAAGCAAGGCGGCAGGGCAAATCGTTTTTTTTCTAAGTAATTTAATTGCACAAAACCCACCACAAGGAAACAAGCCGATTTTCACACTTACCGCTCCACCAGAACGTATAACCCTGTTTGATGAATTAAAACCTCGCCTTACGGGCACCGCTACGCAGCAAAGTGATGGCAGCACGGTTTATTCATACAACGTAGATTTACCGTGGAAAATGGTGAAACAACTTTTAATTGATACGGCAATTCCTGTTCCTGGCGCATTGCCCTATGAAGCGGGCGCTGGCAGGGTTGACATAAATTACATTAATCAACAATTTGGTCAGTTTGGCGTTCCCACACCAAAAATCGCCATGTCCAAGGTCAAATAATAATGGAGGGGATTATAATGCATCAACGACTTTTCGCTTTAATTGTTGCCTTAATTGCTTTTGCGGGCGCTTATTTTATTTATGGAAAAGCCATAAAACCATCAAGTGTCGAAATCACAGCCTTTTCGCTCGAAAAAACCATCGTAGACATAAAGCGAGAATTGGCCCGGTTTGCAAATTCTCCGGGCGAGCCTTTAGGGTTGGAGCTACAAGAGATCAAAATTGTTCTTCTTGTTCAACGGGATTCCTCAAGCTCAAGCAATGGTGCTCTTAATGTGCCCGTGTTTAAAAAAGCGAAACTTGCTGGCACGATTGGTTTCTCGGAAAAAACCGCGTCAAAAGTAACAATCGTAATGGTTCCTCCTGATGGGAGCCATCTTCTTTCCGCTTCAGACGATACAACTATTCGCTTCGTAGATCTATTATTGTCAATGCGTACCGCTTTGCAGGCCGCAATGGCCGAAAAGCCAGCGCTTGTCACCAAGCAAATAGAAGTAACGCTTAATTTTGTTCTTACAAGAACAAACGAATTGGACACCTCGATCGAAGCCCATATCATCAATATTGGGTCAAGCCTCAAACAGCAAAACACGGGTAGCAATTCAATAACGCTCAAATACTTAAACCCGGAGTACGCGAAGGATAACAAAAAAACCAAACCAGCGCCGCCCTAACGGTAGCAGGTGCGTTTTAAATCCCCAATTTCCGCGCCAGAGCTTTTGCCAGTTTTTGAGCGCCTTTGTTTTCGCCGCCCCTTCCTTCCGCAAAAGGCAGGTAGAGATAGGGCTCGATGAGTTCCAGTTCGATGAGGCGTAGACGGCCTGTGTCGTCGCGGAGCAGGTCGACGCGGGCATAGAGCGGGGTGAAATCGAGAACATCGAGCACGGCGCGGGCCTGGGCCCGCTCGGTCTGGGTCGGGATATAGGCGCTTTCGCGACCGCCGTAAATTGATTGCACCCGGTAATCCCCGCCCTTGGGCCGCTTGACCAAAGCGTGGGAAAATGTGTCGCTAAAATACAGGAATGAATATTCGCCCTCACTGGTGACACTGTTTAAAAACGGCTGGATTAGCGCGCCCTGTGGCGGCAATTGGTCTTTGTCCGGGAACGGGTCGCAACTGTCATACAGGGCTTGCCGCCAAGCGGCGCCGCCGACTTCTGGCTTGATGACCACCTTGTCCGCCCCCAGTTTTTCCATGGCCCTGTGTACGCGGTCTTGCGAGATTTTATCGAGGGTAATCGTTGGAATGATCAGGGCGCCAAGACGGCCCAGCTCTTCCAGATAAGATTTATTGGCATTCCATTTTAGCACGTCAAACCGGTTAAACAATCTTGTATGCGCCTCCACTTGCGCCATGGCTGTGAGAAATTCTTCCTCATTGCCTTCATAATAATCCCAGACGAAAAGAGGCAGCATAGCATCACAATCGTGGGCGAGCGCCGGAGCCTCGCGCCAATTTAGCAGGGTTAGATCCATGCCGTGTTTTGCAAAGGCGGGGATCAGCTTTCCCATTTGCTCGTCAAGCTCGAATACGTCTTGGCGCGGCGCTGTGCTGCCGGGCAACATATTGCCGGAGGCCAGAATGGCGATTTGTTTACGGGCCTTGGTCATGCCTGTCTGGTAGAGGGTTTTGGTTATAATGAAAAGCATAAACGGCTTGCTTTTTTGTCGCCCTTCCCCTATCGCCTGCAAAACTTTAAACAGGTGGAATTATGAATACGAATATTGATGTCTTGGGGATTGGCAATGCGATTATGGATGTGATTGCCCCGGTTGGCGATCAAGTGTTGAGCGCTGAAAATATCACCAAAGGCGGCATGACCCTGATCGACGAGCCCCGCGCTTTACACCTGCATAAAGTGCTCAAGATTTCCGCCAAAAACCCGGTTGAGGTGGCGGGCGGCTCCGGCGCCAACACCATTGCCGGCATTGCGGCGCTAGGGGTAAGCGCCGCCTATATTGGCAAGGTCGCCAATGATCGTCTCGGGGCGCGCTTTACCAAAAGCCTGCAAGCGGGCGGCGTAAGCGCCGATACTGTGCCGCTTAAAAACGGAGCCGCCACGGCCCGCTGTTTGATCGCGGTGACGCCGGACGGCGAGCGTTCCATGAGCACATTTTTAGGGGCTAATACGTCTTTTGGCCCTAAAGACATTGATCCTGACACCGTCCGCGCCGCGCGCGTCACATATATGGAAGGTTATTTGTTTGACACACAAGACCAAAAAGCCGCCTTCGTCAAAGCCGCCGAAATCGCCGCAGCGGCCGGGCGGCAAGTGTCCCTGACTTTATCGGACGCATTTTGTGTTGATCGTCACCGCGCCGCCTTCCGCCAGCTTGTGGATAACCATGTGGATACCCTGTTTGCCAATGAGGCAGAATTGCTGTCGCTCTGTGAAACCGAAAACTTGAACGCCGCCTTTGGTTTTCTTAAGAAAACAGGGACAATTGCTTGCGTCACCCGCAGTGAAAAAGGCTCTGTGATCATCGAAAACGGAGAGGCGCATACGGTCAAGGCCGTGCCTGTGGATAAAGTCGTCGACACCACGGGTGCCGGCGATCAATATGCGGCAGGTGTTCTGGCCGGACGGGCACTCGGCCTAAGCTGGCCCGACGCCGGACACCTTGGCTCTCTCTGCGCCGCCGAAGTCATCTCACATTACGGCGCAAGGCCCGAAACCAGCATTCACAAATTGGCAATTGGCTAGAGAAGCCCGTCAATTTCGTCCAAATCATCGTCGCTTAAGATTTGACTGCCCGTAAACAGGGTAGCTGGGACGGGGCCGTCAATTTCCAGCACCCGGCGCATATGGTCGCGGGTCATGCGGGCCAAAGTGGCGGGCTTTGATATACGCACATGATAAAGCG
>QIKS01000283.1 GCA_003233025.1 Hellea balneolensis
CTCGGGCGGGCATTCGTTTTGATGAAGACAGTAAAAGCGCGCTGGTCGGGGCTTTGGTGCGCATTGGGGATAATTTGCGCGACGGGGCAGGCAGTAAACCCAATACTTGGTATTTCTTCGCTGGCGCGGACGCGGAAGCGATTAGCTACGCGCCCAATAGTATTAGAAGCCTAAATTCGGGCGGGTTCCATTTGCAAGAACGTATCTTGGTTGGTGACGCTCAAGCGGGGCTTGGCTACCGTATTGGCGCTGCGGATTTTGCCTTTACGTATTTCAAGAGACAGGCAAGCGCAGATAATTTTAGCTTTAATGAAGACGCCGCCGCGTTTTCAATTACCTTGAAACGCTAGGCTGTGGCGACCATTTAGGGCTGTATGCACAAAATTTTTCACTGATTTGAGAATAGCCGCTTGCGCCGCCTCGACCATACAATATATGGTAAAAACTGATTCACATATATCTATATATAGACGGCGAGAGGAATGTTATGGCCAATCAGATTATCACCGGGGGCACAAAACCGGGTTTGCTAACACCATCTGTCGGTTATAAACCGTTTCGCTACCCTTGGGCCTTTGATTTTTGGCAAAAGCAACAACAAGTCCACTGGCTGCCGGAAGAAATTCCTTTGGGTGAGGATTGCAAGGACTGGGCCAATAATTTAACGGATTCTGAGCGCAATTTGCTGACCCAGATTTTCAGGTTTTTCACTCAGGGCGATATTGAGGTGAATGACAATTATATGGAGCATTATGCCCGGGTGTTTAAGCCGGTGGAGTTGAAAATGATGATTGCCGCTTTTTCCAATATGGAAACGGTGCACATTGCCGCCTATGCTTTGCTGATCGAGACGGTGGGCATGCCGGAATCAGAGTTTTCCGCATTTATGGAATATGAGGCCATGGCAGCTAAACACAATTATATGAAAGAATTTGGCACCGATAGCCATGAGGATATTGCCCGCTCGCTGGCCATGTTTGGCGGCTTTACCGAAGGGCTGCAATTGTTTGCATCCTTTGCTATGTTGATGAATTTCCCGCGCCTGAACAAAATGAAAGGCATGGGCCAGATTGTCACCTGGTCAGTTCGTGATGAAAGCTTGCACTGTGAGGGCATGATTAAATTGTATCACACCTTTGCTAAAGAAACCGGTTGCGTGACCCAATCGGTCAAGGATGACATTATTGATTGTGCGAAAACCGTTGTTAGCCATGAGGATAAATTTATCGACCTCGCCTTTGAAATGGGGCCAGTCGAGGGGATGACCAAAGAGGATATCAAAGCCTATATTCGCTATATTGCCGACTGGCGCTTAGGTCAGCTTGATTTGCCGCCCGTCTACGGGGCTGACAAGCATCCCCTGCCTTGGCTCACCGAGATTTTAAATGGTGTGGAACATGCTAATTTCTTTGAAGCAAGAGCGACGGAATATTCCAAGGGGGCCAGTCAAGGGGATTGGCACGGCGATGACGGGGTTTGGGGCATGTTCGATAAAGCGAAAGATAAAGCCTCCGCCGGATCCTAAATGGTCACAAGCCTAGGGCTTGACCCTAGTTACAATTAGCGCGCGGGGCGCTGCCTGAACCCGTCAAGGTGCAATTTACTGTCGAACCGCCACCGTTAGAGAACGGAATAGATTTCGACCGGCGCGGTTTGAGCATAAAGGTCTCGTTGAGCGTCGGTGTGCCGACAAATTCACGAGACGGCGAGCGGTAGACATATTCTAAGCGCGTAACCACAAGCCCCGATGTTTCATTGAGCAAGTTGGGGCTAACCGCAGAGGGGTCGAACTTACTTGAAAACCCAGACCCTATTTTTGCATAACCCATTTCCTGAACAACGCCATTCACATCCATCTCGAAACTAATGATATCGACGCTAAGGTCCGTCGCCTGTGTATGATTAATGTTCATTACAGACAGTGTAGCATTGAGCACATCTTCTATATCATCATCGTCAGCGGTGGTTATTTGTGTCATGAGGTCACCAGTAACAGATGTGGCATGGGACACATTTCTATCGGCGGTTACCAGCAGAGAAATTTCGGCAAGCCCGATATAAAGGATTATCATAACTGGCGCAATAAAAGCAAATTCGATAGCCGCAACGCCGTCTTTATTTTTTACAAATGGGTTGCTTGAAACTGATTTGAGCAGTGTTGTAAACATTTTACCCTCCTCCCACAGGCGCATTTCCCCCAAAAGGTTCATTTCTGAACGCGGTAACGGCGGTAATAACCCGTGTGTTTCCAGACGAGTTGGCCAGCTTGGTCAATGCGGACGGAACGGCTAATGTATGAAAATATTGCGTGCGGACAATCACAACATCACCGCCAATAGTTGCTGTGTACGTATCTGCTGGCAACACCGGTGGCGCGCTTTGGCAATCGTCAATTTCCTCTTGGCTGCCCGTACATTCTTCCGGTGATGAGGGTAGGCTCAGATCGGTAAATTTTCCAGTCGCTGCGGAAATGACATCAACACGCAAATTATCACAACTGCCAACACCGCTCATATTGGCGCAAATGGCATCTTTAAATGCGGCTGAGCTATTGCCTGCGCTTTGAAATTCACCTGTTCGGATATCGCGTGAAGCTTCAGCCGTGGCGTGTTCAATTATTGAGCCGATGAAAAAAATCACGGCAAGTTCAATGATGCCAAACAGCAGCGCCATGAAAGGGATACCCAATATGGCAAATTCAAGTGCTGTTGCCCCTTTTGCATTTTGCGCGTAACGCGCGGCAAATCTCTGTTTTCGTGCGTTCGGTTTACGCAATAATCTCACTGCCATAATATATCCCACCACCAAGTTTCTTGACGATAAATGAAGCGTCAATTCCGCTATACCCTAGCAAATTTTTGCTAACGGACGCTTAAATCTTATGGTTAAGGAAATGTGAGTACGCGTTAATTGCGTGTTGGTTGTCCGCGTCCCGCACCTCGGTTGTTATTTGAGGTTGGAGGAGAGGTGTTTTGGTTGGAGGGAGCCAGGCTCTGAGCAGCCGGTTCTCCATTTAAGTCTTGTTGTGCGCTATTGCCAAATTGATCTTGTTGTAGTGTTTGAACATTGAGCGTATCCGCAGTATTTGCCGCACTGATCACGGGTGAATTGACAATATTTGCACTTGTTGCGCTGTTGAGAGCGACAAATTGTAGACGGTCGCCTAATAAGGGTGTCGGCAGACATTCCGGCGTGCATGTATAGCTTTCACGTCCCTGGCCGACATTATGCAGGCGAACACTTCCCTCTTGGGTGATGTTTTTAACCAATATGCTGGCATCAAGAACGATTTGGCCCAATTCATCGAGAACAATAATATTGGTGCGACCATAACTGCGGCCGAGAATAAAGATGGTATTGGGAGAATGTACCGAAATATCAGCAATGCTCGGATTGCCGACAATAACCGCTCCGGCCGGGGCAGGAAGATGCAATATCTCTGTTTTGTTTAAGTCCATGATATATTCTTGCCCCGTCGCGGTCATAGCCAACCAGGGCGTGAGAAAGATTATTAAAGAGGCAATAAGAGGCTTTGTGCAACGCTTAAACATGTTTTTTCCTTATCTGGTCACACTGTTTTATGCCCATGTGGTGAATGAAGGGTTTACAAAATACTATAAGAATAACGTTTTGACAGGGTGATTAAGCAAATATGGTGAAAATAACAGGCTCGGAGCCTGATCACGGATACCAAAAAAAAGCGTCTAATTATAATGTATATATTTATATACCCAAAATACCTGCAAAATATGACGTTTGGATAGCCTGTGATAAAGGCGGATCATATTTTTTGAAATTTACGATATTTTTACCGTAACTTTTAAACGCATCGTAATTGTTGCTCCTTATGTTGCGAAGGGTCGGGGATGAGCCCTGTATAGGGATTTTCCCTTTTTTAAACTGCATACGTGGGAGTTAGTTATGCAAAATTTTATTACACGTTTCGTAAATGATGAGTCTGGTGCAACTGCAATTGAATATGGTTTGATTGCCGCTTTGATTTCTGTTGGTATTATCGGTGCTGCAACAAGTTTGGGTACAGGTATTTCTGATCAGTTCCAAACAGTTTCTGACAGTGTTGCTGGTGCTGGTGGCGATGGTGATACACCTCCTCCTGCTGATCCATAGGGCTAATTTAGTCACTATTGGATCTCACTTGAGAAACACTTAATGAGAAGCCGCCCCTCTGGGGCGGTTTTTTTGTTTTCAAGTCGGTTATAAACCACAAATTAACCCTAACTGGCTAGGTGTGCGCATTAGAAGTTCTTTTACTGGCAATACATATTGTCACTAATTTTCAGGGGATAAAATGCTTATAACTCTCGCCATTATTATTATTTTTGCAGGCTGCATGCTCGCCGCCTGCTGGACGGATATGACCAGCATGACCATTCCCAACTGGATTAGCCTTGTTTTATTGGCTGGTTTTTTTGTGGTTAGTCCCTTTGTATGGCAAGGTTGGGACGTATTTGGCACCCATCTTTTGGTTGGCGGTATATTTTTCCTCGCAGGTATTGGCATGTTCGCACTGGGCTGGATGGGCGGCGGCGATGCCAAGTTATTGGCCGCGACTTCATTGTGGTGGGTGTGGAGCGATATTGTGATCTATCTTGTCTTTACAACACTTGCCGGCGGGGTTTTGGCTTTGGGGTTGATGTTGGGGCGCAAATATTTCCCGGCCAGTATTTTAAAAATCGATTGGTTGTACCGCTTGTTCAAAGATGAAAAGCGGATGCCTTATGGCCTTGCCTTGGCTTTTGGCGCTCTTATGACCTTGCCCAGAAGCGATATTTATCAATTTGCCACCGCAATAACTTGATTTTCTTGAAAAAAGCAAAATAAATTCACACTTATTAACCATGCTTTATCATATGAGGCGGTAGTTTTTAGACATAAGTGAGTTTGGGCAATCCCTGTGAGAGAAATATGGATATAAAAAAAATAATTTTGATCGGGGTTTTGTTGGTCGTTGCCGTTGTCGGGTTTTTTCAACTTCAAAGAATGACTGCCCCTGCGGCTGTTGTCGCGCAAGATCAATCCGTTGCAAAAACTGTATCCACGGTTGAATATGTGGATGTTTTGGTCGCGACGGCTGATATACCCTTAGGAACACGTTTGAGCGAAGAAGTGATCGGATGGCAAAAATGGCCGGCGGAAGCGTTAAGCGAGATATTGATTGACAATGCTACCCGTCCAGACGCCTTACAAGAAATGGTTGCAGCCGTAACCCGGACAGCCATTTATCAAGGTGAGCCGATTTTAGACCGTAAGGTCGTCCAAACGGGAGAGCGCGGACAAATGTCAGCCTTGCTCGGCCCCGGTATGCGCGCGATTTCTACCCGGATTTCGGTAGATACGGCTGCGGGCGGGTTTATCCAGCCTGGAGACCGGGTTGATGTCATTTTAACTGTTCAGGTGCAAAATGCGACATCGGGAGCTGCCTCGTCGCGACAACGGACTTATCTTGCCACAACGATTTTCGAAAATGTTAATGTTCTGGCGATCGGGCAAACCTATGCGGATACTGAAGGAGGGGAGGCTTATGTCATCGGCTCTACAGCGTTATTGGAGCTTTCCCAAAACGATTCAGAGGTTTTGATCGAAGCTCAGTCAAGAGGTGATTTGTCACTGACATTGCGGGGCCTGGACCGCCACCGCGCGGCTTTTCCGCCCAGTGCGGCGACCCAGAACCGCGAAACAACAGGCACGATTAGTTCCATGATCATTTACCGAAATGGCCAATCTCAACATGTAGCGGTACAAGGACAATAAAATGCGCGCCAAATATTTATTGACGACTTTCTTTACCGCCGGGGTCGCCCTGGGCTCCGCTCTCTTGGTGGCCAGCGCCGATGCTGGCCCGCGTTCTTACGCCGATGTGCAGGCTGCAAAATATCAAGAGCCGCAAAATCTGAGTATACGAACAGAACCTGTCTCGAGATCAATCGTTGTGCCCTTTGGTAAATCGACAACCATTGATCTGCCGGCAGGGCTTGCGGATGTGGTTGTAGCCAACCCGGCCATCATTGACGCGGTTGTTCATACGTCGCGGCGCGTCTTGCTGGTTGGCAGACAGCCCGGTCAGACCAATGCTTTCTTTTACGGCGACAATGGTCAAGAACTGCTGAGTTTGGAGATCAGGGTTGAGCGCGATATGGCTGGTTTGCAGGCTCTTATTGCAGAGCATGCGCCGGGAAATTCTGTCATTGCCAAAGCCTTTAATAACAATATCTTGTTAACGGGTGCCGTTAAGGATGCGGGTACGGCGGCAACGATTACCACATTGGCAAGTCTATGGCTGGCCGAAGCCACGCCAGGCGCCGCCGAAGGCGCAGTTACCAATTTGATGACGGTAACGGGTAATGATCAGGTGCAGCTAAAAGTTCGTATTGTCGAGATGCAGCGCTCTGTCACCAAGCAAATGGGCATTGATTTTAATATATTAGGGCAGGTGGGTGATGCCAGTATCGGCCTGATCAACAATAGTTCTTTGGCAAATGGTGCTGGCTTTGAGGGGGCGCTTAATTGGGTGAATAGCGGCGGTGGTGCCATTCGCAATTTATCGTCAAATCTGCGGGCTTTAGAGAATGTTGGTCTTGTGAGAACCTTAGCGGAGCCGGTTTTGACCACCATATCTGGCGAAACCGCCAATTTCCTGGTTGGCGGTGAATTTCCTTTGCTAACCAATACATTTATCGATGAAAATGGACAAATCCAGCGGGAATTTGAGTATCGACCCTTTGGCGTTTCGCTTGGGTTTACACCCGTTGTGTTAAGCGAAGGCCGGATTTCATTAAATATTTCGACAGAAGTGTCCGAACCGACGACCGAAGGTGCTTTTCAAACGGCGGGTGGTGATATTTTAGGACTGCGCGTGCGGCGTGCCAATACGGTTGTCGAGCTTCCGGCTGGCGGCAGCATGGTCATAGCCGGTCTCATTCGTGAGGAAGTCCGTCAATCGACGGCAGGCACGCCGGGGCTGAAAGATGTTCCGGGCTTGGGGGCATTGTTTCGCACACGCGACGACGAGACAACGGAAACCGAGTTGGTGATTATCGTCACGCCTTATCTGGTCAACCCGACACATCCAGACAAATTACAGACCCCCTTGGACGGCTTTATCGCGGCCAATGACCGGCAGGCGACATATTTGGGCCGGTTGAATAAAGTTTACGGCAAGAATGCAAAACTTAATGCTGAGCAGACCATCACCGGGCCATTTGGCCATGTGGTAGATTAGGAGAAATTGAATGCATACAATAACAGATAAAATTTCTCCCCGCCGCTTGTCTGCTTTGTTAGCCGGGGGCGTTATGTCACTTGTGCTGGCTGGATGCTCAGTATCCACCTATAGGTCTTCATTTGAAAGCACGGTTCTGCGCAATAAAATTACCGTTGCCGAAACGGTGGAGCGCCTTGAAATGTATGTGGGAAATGAAGGGTTACACCTTTCCGCGCGTGACCAGGATGCGGTTAGCGGGTTTATCGCTGATTATGGCCGTTCGGGCCAAGGCCCGCTTTATGTAAATATCCCGTCCAATACAGCTCAAGGTACAGGTGTGCGACAGGCTCGCGAGGTCGTGGTGTCGCGGTTGCAATCTCTCGGAATTTCAAGTTCAGCTCTACAGGCGGGGCAATATGCAGCTAAGCCGGGTGCGCCGGCACCGGTCATTCTGTCTTATCGTCGTTTGAGCACACAGCCGATTGAATGTCAGGCTGGATCCAGCCTGACCCATACGTCAAACAATCAACCTTACGGCGGATTTGGCTGTTCGCAAACGGCTAATTTGGCGGCGATGATTGACGATCCCCGTCAGCTTTTAGCGCCTCATGAATTAGCCAATGCTCCGGCAAACCGTAGGGTTACTGTGGTCGGGAATTACACCGCAGGCGAAGCAACAGCAACACCGCGGCCCGAAGGGCAAGAGATATCTGCAACAAGTGGGCAGGGCGGATAAATGTTTTTGAATATAGAGATACGGGATTAACGCTATGAAATCACCGCAAGCCAATCCTGCCCACCTGCCATCGACGCAGCCAACAGCATATCCTGCGCCGCAACCAAGCGGGCAGGGTGCCACGCAAGTCATACCAAAATTGGTTCCGGGACAAGATGCAGGACAGCAAATTTATCCAGCGCCAGGCCAAGCTGTGGCTGCGCCACATCCTGGGCCTAACCCGCAATATCAACAGCCAATGCCTGCCCCGCCGCCGCAAGCTGGCGTCCCCCCCCAACCTCAAACAGGTATTCCCGCGCCTGGCATGGCACCAGCGCCGCAGCAAATGCCACCGCCACAACAACAAATGCCGCCCCCACAACAGCAGGCGCCGCCCGCGCCACAGCAAATGGCACCGCCCCCACAGCAGATGGCAGCACCTGTTGCCAGTGCGTCAGAGGTGATGGGCGTAAAAGAAGGCGGCGAAAAAGTATTGCCGCGCATTGCTATTCATGCGTTTTGCGAACGACCTGACAGTGCAGGTGTGTTGCAGGCCATGACCCAGGACTGGCGCATGGCCAGAGCCAATTTAAAGATTTATATGGGCGGCTTGCCAGCTGCTGTTGAATATTACCGTGACGAAAGTACGCCGTCATTGATATTGTTCGAATCATCCTTGCGCGGCGATGAGTTATTTGCCCAATTAGATACATTGGCATCTGTGTGCGATTCAAACACAAAAGTCGTGATGATGGGGGCAATGAACGATATTCGCCTGTTCCGCGCTTTGATGGATAAAGGCTTAAGTGATTATATTGTCCCGCCTTTTCAGCCCCTTTCGGTTATTCGTTCCATATCTGAATTATATGCGGATCCGGACAAGCCATTTTCCGGCCGCGTCGTGGCGTTCTTTGGTGCCAAGGGCGGGGTTGGTTCTTCGACCCTTGCGCATAATGTGGCCTGGGGTCTTGCCAATAAAATGGGTCAAGAAACGGCGCTTATTGATATGGATGCAAATTGGGGGACAGCCGGGTTGGACTTCCATTATGATAATGTACAGGGGCTTGAAGAGGCTTTGGCGGAACCGGAGCGGTTAGACGAGACGCTTTTGGACCGGATTATGGTCAGGCATT
>QIKS01000205.1 GCA_003233025.1 Hellea balneolensis
CCGCCTGCGCTTGGTTCAGTATCGTCATGATTTGACTGTCAGTATATCTGGGTTTCTTCATCGTAAAATCTCCTGTTAAAAAACATATAGAAAATTCTACTTCACACCCCTACTAAAATAAGGGGGTATTACCACATCGTGTATAAGAATTCGGAATTTCAATCTATTCACTTGAAGGGGTGTAGACCCTTTTATCTTAAAAAACAATCAAATGAGATTGTTTTGACTCCACTCAACGTTACGGGGGTGGCGGCATTTGGAGGTAATATGTACTTTCCCCGGGAGGAAATGCGAAATGTTGAACTCTTTGTTGAAAAAGAACCAACAGCACTTCAAGGAATAACCCTGTTGTTGGAGGGTATAAATAAATGCCGCTCTAAAAATAAAAAAATAATCCAGAGCAGTAAAAAAGAGGAGGTAAAGGAAAAGTACAACTCCATAAACAAGATATTTAAAAAAATTAAACAGGTAGAGCAAAAGTCGCAAGCGATGAAAGAAAACCAGACAGAGGCAAAAGAAATGCGGGATGAAATAAAAGAAGCCATTGATCACCTCAGGCAACGAAAAAGAGACTTAGACAAGAGCATCGCGGGCGAATGGGAGAGGGATTTGTTAGATAAGATTATAAGCAGCAATGCACCAAAATCTGAGCAAGCTAAACAGGATGCTAAGGAGGTCGCCCCTCAACCACCCTCCTGACATATTCGCTGGCGGCTTTTGAGCCTTTTGGCAGGGTTTCGGGCTTGATCGCTGGGCCGAATGTCAGCACGGGGCTTTGGCCTTTTTTATTGAAAAGCTCTCGAAACAATGTGATGTCGCGCAGCTCATTATTAAGCCGGGAGAAAATATAATAGAGCGCGGAGTTGCGCGATTTTATGTGCAGGGGGATGATCGGGATATTGTGTTTTCTGGCCGTATTGATAGCCGTCGGATTCCACGGCTTGTCGACAAGCCCGCGCCAACTTAGGTGGGCCAAAACACCGGCGGGGAAAATGACCACGGCTTTTTGCGCCGCCAATGCTTGGTTGAGAGCGACCAATGTCGTGCGGGTTTTGCTCAGGCTACGCTTTTTCTTTACCCATTCGACGGGGATAATAATATCCTCGGCCTTGGGGATGACGCGCAAGGCATCGGCATTGGCCATGAACACATGCTCGGCCCGGCGGGCTTTAAGGGCATTGAAGACGAAAACACCATCGGCCAGTCCGGTGGGATGGTTGGCAATAATAATCACCGCCCCTGTGCGCGGAATGTTTTGCTCGCCCTTAATTTTTTCATCTAGCAACAGCTTGCCGCTCACCAACTCGAAAGCTTGCCGTCCGCTTAAAGGTTTGACGGCGTCAGCGATTTGTACGGCTTTTGTATAGCCCAATGCTTTGTAAAGAAACGGTTTTATCAACCGCCACAGCCAGGGCCGCGCCATGAGTTTTTTGGCGCGTTCCTCTATAAGTTCATCAATAATATGCACTAATTTATGACAAAATTATCATAGATATTCATGATCGGTAAGGCGAGATAGGCGGCGCTAAAGCCGATTAACCAGATGATGCCAGCTATGAGCAAAACCCATTTGCTCGCTTTATCCGCTTGGGCGCATTGGCGGGCCAGTTCGGGGTCACTGGGGCAGGTTCTGCCGGGGCGGTAAATAAACCAGGCGCTTAGGGCCAGCAGCAGGCCAGCGCCAAAAAACAGCCAGTTTTTATGAAGGGCCAAGGTTTCCAAAAACGGAAAATTGGCAAATAGAGCGGCAGAAACTGCGCCCAATCCGATGCTGACGAGTAAAATCGGCAAGGCGCAACAGATAAGTGTTGCTGATGAAGTGAATAAAATTAGCCCACTCCACCCTTTGTTTTGAAAGTTTTTAGCTTTCATCTTTAGGGGCCGGTTTGTCTTTTTGTCCTATTGTGCAGACGTCTTTGCGGATCTTGCTTTTATAACTAAATCCTTTTTTCTTGAAAAGCTTGGTCAGCTGCTCATCGGTGAATTTGACGTCTTTAGCAGCACATATGCTGATTGTCGCCGTGTCAAGATCGACGGAAAATTGGGTTACGCCTTCTATTTTTTTCAATGCTTTTTTTGATGCAGCAATGCAAAACGCACATGTCAAACCATCAACGCGCAGATCATATTGCACCGGGTCGGCGGCCGCATTGCCAGTCAGGAGTGTTGAGCTTATGGCGATTGTCATGGCCGAAATTATCATTTTCTTTTTCATCAATATTTCCTTTTGGCTTCAAAAGTTAAACCGCGCACTTATGATAAAACTGGCGGCGGGCTGCGGCGCGGATCCGTTTAAGTTCTTTATGACGGGAAAGCGAATGGCCGCTTCGCTGATCCAGCGTTGGGCGGCGTATTGTATCCCCGGGGAAATAAAAGCTATTGTTCCGCCAGAATTTGGATCAAGGCCGACGGCCCGTTCATTTCTGCCACTATGTACCAAACCAGCTTCAATAACAGTGAACAAATAACCATTTGTGTTCACATTTACGTTACTGTTGATACGGTATTGAAGGGACGCATTAATGCTTGTTTCATCACCCCTTTTTAAGGCATCGACACGGCCATTGCGCACATATTTAATCTGGCTGTCAAAGTTCCAGCGGGTCGAAGCCCGTGTAATAATCAGGCCGCCAAATATGTCCGTGCTGCCATCACCGGTTTGTTGGGCGCGGCCGGTGGGTAGCACCACGCCTGCGAAAGGGGCAATGCGCAAGGTTTTGCCGGGGCCATCTTTTTGGTATATTTGATAGCGGGCAAATAGATTGATATCGGCCAGTCCAGAGGTCGTCCTTAGTGTATTTGCGCTTTGGGTCTCCCGCCTGATGATCGGCACAATACCAAATACGGCCAGCTTTGCGCTCACCCCATAGCCGATTGCGGTGACGGATGATAATGTGTTGATTTTAAGTTGTTCGTTCTCGCTGGTGGTTGAGATGATTTGTTGGCGAATAATAAATTGCTCATCGCTTAAGGGCAGGGCGCCGTTAAAAGTGATGGGCGCGGCCAAAGCTGCCGTCGCCGATATTGTTGCGAGAAAAAAGAGTGCAGGGCGGATGATCTGGCTGATTGTATGAAATCGCATTGTGATGATCTAAGCCCTAATCTTTGTTCTTTTTGGCCATCACATAATTAAGGGCCAACCGGCCACCATCGACATAAATGCATTCGCCGGTGATATAACTGGCGTCGGCGGAGGCCAGGAAAGCGACGACGCTGGCCACTTCGTCAGGATGGGCGATGCGGCCCAAAGGCGTGCGCGAATGGATCATATCAAGGGCGTCCTGGTTCTCCGCTACACCGGCCAGCATATCGGTTTTAATGCTGCCTGGGCCGACGCCGTTAACGCGAATACCGTAAGGAGCTAATTCCAATGCCATGGCCTTGGTCAATTGGTTCAGCCCGCCCTTGGATACTTCATAGGCCAAAATATCTGCAATGGCGACAACGGCGTTAACCGAACTTATATTGACGATTGAAAATTGGCATTTTTGCCGACCCGAGCGGTCATCGCTTTCTTCCAGTGTCTGAACCATATATTGGGCAATTTCACGCGACACCAAAAACGCGCCGCGTAAATTGACGGACATGACCTGATCAAAATCTTTGACGGAGAGACCGAGAATGCCGCCCTTAAGAATGATGCCGGCATTATTGACCAGCACATCGATTTGCCCAAATGTGCTTAAGCAGTGGGCCACCAAATTATGGACGGATAATTTATCGCTGACATCACAGGATACGAAAATAGCTTTGTCTTCGTCTGCGCCCAATTTGTCGAGGGCGGCATGTCCCATTTCTGTATCATTGTCTGCGATGACAATGCGGTAGCCGTCTTCATAAAACCGGCGCGCACAAGCAAAGCCAATGCCTTTGGCACCTCCGGTGACGATAACAACTTTTCTTGCAGCCATAAATCCCTCTTTTAGTTTCTTCTAAACCAAAATTGGGTTTTTGAGCTTATTATTGCGCGTTGTAAAGCGCGATTTTTTGTTTGATTTGCAATTTTTGTTTTTTAAGGGCAGTGATACGAACGGTGTCAGGCGCAGGATATTTCATCTCTTTATGAATTGTTTCATCTATTTTTGCATGTTTATTACTCAGCTCTTCCAAATGCGCTGCCAAAGCCATTCGTCTCTCCTTATCTAAAAATTTCACCCATAAAGCATGTATAGCACAAAAATTCCCCTTTGTCATATAAGTTTACTAAATTTGAAAAACATGGTCTTAAAGCCTATGGATATGCACAAAAACAAAGCCATGCCGTCATTATGGAATTGGTCGCTGGACGTTTATAAAGACGCATCCGTGGCGTCTGTGTGTTTGCATTTGCAAGACCGGTTTGATTTGGACGTCAACATCCTTTTGTGGCTGTGTTATATCGCCGTTCATAACCGAGCGCCTTCAGCTCAGACATTGGCGCGTAGTTTGGAGATCAGCAGGGAATGGCAAGAGGGCTGGATCCAAGGCGTGCGCAAAGCTCGCCGGGGTTTGAAGCGGGATGATCTAGAAGCGAGCCAGGGCTTAAAAGAGCGGTTTTTGGCCTTGGAATTGGTTATGGAGAAAAACCAACAGGCCGCATTGCAGGCCCTGCCACTCCTAAATGATAAGCGGGCGGCTTTCATTCTAGCGCAGGAAAATTTACGCAGCTATATGGATATATGCGCGGTTAGCGATCCTGCGTGCGTAGAATTAGGCGACAAGCTCTGCGCTTTAATCGTTCCAACACCCGATTAGCAGATATATTTCTAAGCCTTGGACAGATACCCGCTTTAGGTTAGTGTGGTCATTATGAACGATGAGCATGACAATCCGGCAGAGCAAGAAAAGCTACGTGCCGCGTTGCACGAGCTTCGCACCTCGCACCGCAATTTGGACCGTGAAATCACGGCACTGCGCGAAATCGGCACGGCGGATATGTTGAAAATTGGCCGAATGAAGAAATTAAAATTGAAGCTTAAAGATCAAATCAGGGTGATTGCGGATAAACTGACACCTGACATTATTGCCTAGCGGCTCTCGGTCTCACGTTTGCTGTCATACATAGCGCGGTCAGCGCGGGCTAAGATTTGTTTGACGCTGTCTTGCGGATGGGCGGGGCTGACCCCCCAGGCGGCGCTGATACATATGTCGCCGGTTGGCATTATGACCTTTTGCGCTGCGATTTTACACGCCAAAGCGGCGGCTTTGGCTTGGGCGACCGTCTCTTCGGTTTTAAACAAAAGTACGCCAAATTCATCGCCGCCAATACGCGCAACCATATCGCAATCTCGGACGGATGATTGCAAGGCAACACCAACTTTGAACAGTAAATCATCGCCAATACTGTGGCCATAACGGTCATTAATTGCCTTAAATCCGTTCAAGTCAAAAAAGATGATGCTGGAGGGAATATCATAACGGGTCATGACATTTTGCGCCCGTTCAATCTCGCGGATAAAGGCTCGGCGGTTATAAACGGGCACCAAGGGGTCCGTATCAACAGCGTGTTCCAGGGATAAAATCCGGGTTTTTAAGATCGCAATTTCGTCCATAAGGCGCTGGCGGTCTTGCGGGGAAAACCCGCTATGACCGGGTTTGTCCTCATATTGCACAGATTGAAGTCTCATATTCCACCACATTTTTTGTCTTATGGCCACTGCCCTAACATGATCATGTTAAAAAACTCCCAATAGGAGGCTTCTTTCTCACAAGGTAGGTTTTCATTTGACCATGGATAGATTTTTGTTAGCATTCAGCCTTAGAGCTACAGGACGAAACCATGACCGAAATCGCCAATAATCCCCCCATAGCCATCGTGATGGGTTCGCAATCGGATTGGCCAACCATGCAAGCGTGCGCGGATGTATTGGACGGGCTGGGTATTGCTTACGTGGCAAAAATAATCTCCGCTCACCGCACGCCCGAGCGCCTGTTTGATTTTGCCAAATCTGCCCGCAAGACCGGGTTTGAAATCATTATAGCCGGTGCAGGTGGTGCGGCGCATTTGCCAGGCATGATTGCGGCGCTAACGCCGCTGCCTGTCCTGGGGGTTCCCGTCGAAAGCAAGGCTTTGGGCGGCATGGACAGCTTGCTGTCTATTGCCCAAATGCCTGGCGGCATTCCTGTCGGGACGTTGGCGATTGGTCAGCCGGGCGCAAAAAACGCCGGGCTTTTGGCCGCCGCCATATTGGCCTTACATGACACGAAAATCGCTGAAGCTTTGGACGGCTGGCGCAGGGCGCAAAGCCAAGCCGTCGGGACAGACCCGCGAGCATAATTATGAGCGCAGCACCTTTACCCAGCGGATCAGTGATCGGTATTTTTGGCGGCGGGCAATTGGGGCGCATGCTCTGCCAAGCTGCCCGAAAACTTGGCTATCGCAGTCATATTTACGACCCCGGCGCCTATAGCCCTGCGGGCGCGATAAGCGACGAAACCACGGCGGCGGCCTATGAGGACCTGGCCGCGGTGAGGGCCTTTGCCAAAACCTGTGACGTCTTGAGTTATGAGTTTGAAAACATCCCGTTTAGCGCCGTCATAGAAGCGGCCAAACACACGCCGGTATTTCCAGACGCAGCCGCTTTAAAAACCGCCCATGACCGCTGGGTTGAGAAAACTTTCTTGCGACAAAAGGCGGATACACCCGTCATGGATTTCTTTGCCATTGAAAGCCTGCAAGACATGGACAAAGCGGCTAAAATACTCGGTTTCCCATGCGTGTTAAAAACCCGCCGGTTTGGTTATGACGGCAAGGGACAAATCCGGGTTGACAGCGCCCAAGATCTCCAGTCTTGTTTCGCCAGTCTTGGCGGCACCGATCTCATATTGGAAGCCTTCGCGCCATTTACCCGCGAGTTTTCGGTGATTGCGGCGCGGGCAAAAGACGGCACAATGGCCTGTTACCCCTTGACGGAAAATGTTCACAAACACCACCGCCTTCATACCAGTATTGCGCCAACGTCTGACCCGCATAATAACACGAAAAAAGCCCAGAACATCACCTGCAATATCTTGCAAGCTCTGGATTATGTCGGTGTTATGGGTGTTGAGTTTTTCGAGATGGAAGACGGGCAAATCATGGTCAATGAAATTGCGCCCCGGGTTCATAATTCCGGCCATTGGACGCAAAATGCTGGCTGCACCGATCAATTTGAGCAGCATATCAGGGCGATTACCGGAATGAGCTTGGGTGATACCACGCCAAAACACACGGTTCAGATGACCAATTTAATCGGCGCCGAGATTAAGCAATGTGACGTATTAGCCAAGCAGAAAAATACCTTCGTCTATGATTACGCCAAATGTGATATCCGCGAGGGCCGTAAAATGGGGCATGTGAACAGGGTGATAGACACGTAACGCGCCTTGATTAACCCCGACGTTTTCTGCCGCCATAGCGAAGCTTGCCAAGTAATACCGCCGGGTCGGGCAAAGCTTCCATGCGTTTTTTGACCTTGAATTTAGCCTTTTCAAATTGCATGACATTTTCAATGCGGGCGTCTAAAAACTGGCGCGCTTTTTCTTTGTTGGGGTCGCTGTCACCAAGCCAGGCCAGCAAGGAAGTGCTGATGACGGCGGAAAGCGTGGTGCGCTTGGTGTAGTAATTGATATCCGTCGAGCGGTCACCAATGGCGCGCCAAATGGTATCTGCTGATGCCCACAATATTTTCGGACTTAAGCTAAGACCGTCGGGAAGCGCCGTGCGGGCAAGGGCGCGCCGCGCCGCTTCGTCGTGGGGGCCAATGGCGTAAAACCGCGCCAAAACACCGGCAGTGACTTTATCACGGATGCGCATGGCGGCCAGATCAAGCTTGGCCAGCTCCGTGCGCACATGCTGGTCACACTCCGTGCTCCAAAACTCGATCAGCTCCAAAGGGCCGCCGGGGAAATAAAGCTCTTCTGCGCCTTGGGGCAATTTGCACGCGGCGGCGGCGGTTTGTAAAACTGTGCTTGTCCAGCCATCAAAGGGAATGTCGACAAGCGCCGCGTCCAAAATATCGCGCCGGGCCTGATAGGATATATCTTGCTTGCTCATAGGGTTATCATAGGGCGAAGATTTACCGCTGTCACTGCGCTATTTTAGCGCCGGTTTTTTGCGAAGAACCACCCGTAAAAACCACGATTTTACTGCACCCACCCCGCCGCCGACCAAAACACCATGTCTGACCATCCGCGATGAGATCCAAATCATAAATGCCGTCGAGAATATCAACACCAATACCGACCCGAGTGTTTCCCACAAAGGCGGGTCGGATGGCAGGCGAATAATAGCGGCAAAGGGGCTTGAAAACGGTATCCAGGCCGCAATAGCGAGCAGGGGCGAGTCCGGGTCGGCGATACCAACCGGCACCACCAAAACACAAGCCGTCAACACCAACACAATCGGTGTCATCAATGTTGAAGCGTCTTGCATGCTTTCAGCCATAGCCCCCAGGGCAATAAAAATTGAGCCGTAAAACACATAACCCAGCACGAAAAACACTGGCAAGAACACCAACATTTGCAAGCTCATGGCTTGCGCTAACCCGTCGGCAAGGGCTCCGTCGCCAAATTGCAGGGCAGCATACAACCCCACGCCCCCCACGATAATCCACGGCAGGAGAGAGGCGAGTGTCAAAGCTCCGACGCCGAGCAGTTTTCCGATAAATATCTCTGAAAACCGGGTGCTAGCCAGCAGCATTTCCAACACTTTGTTGATTTTCTCCTCAACCATGGACACCAATAACATATAGGCACCCGTAAACACGGCCATCCATAAAATGCCAACAAGCACCGCCGCAACTAAATAAGGAATGCGGTCTTTATTGGTCACGGCTTGCCCGTCGTCCCCGTCCGTTGGTTTCTCCGGATTTAAAACATCGACATTAAGTGCGTCCTTGCGAACCGCGCGATAATCGTCTTGGTTAAGTCCGCCTGCCTCAAGGTAATTATCTGCGGCCGTGCTGGAAAAATAGCGCTCTGTCAGGCCGACAAGTTCGCTTTTTGATGCCGCAATCGTCCAAAATTCGGCGACTTCTTTGCCGTCTCGTTCATAGATATGCAAAACCCCGCTCAAAGATTGGGCTTCGCCGTCGACA
>QIKS01000217.1 GCA_003233025.1 Hellea balneolensis
GTGAGTTTTTAATAAGTTAACAAAAATGAGTTTAATGAAAACCGAAACCTCGCCTGCGCCAACCCGCCCGCCTCTCAAAGTATTGTTGGCGGCCCCGCGAGGGTTTTGCGCCGGGGTTGACCGGGCGATACAAATTGTCGAGCAAGCAATTGTTAAATACGGCAAACCCGTCTATGTCCGCCATGAGATTGTCCATAACAAACATGTTGTCGGCCGCCTGGAAGAATTAGGGGCGATTTTCGTCGATGAGTTGGACGATTGCCCCGATGATCGCCCGGTGGTGTTTTCCGCCCACGGCGTGCCCAAAAGCGTACCCGCCAGCGCCAAGGCCCGCAATATGATATATCTGGACGCCACATGCCCGCTGGTCTCGAAAGTCCATAATGAAGCCAAACGTCATTTTGAGGCCGATAAAGAAATCGTCCTGATCGGGCACAAAGGGCATCCCGAGGTCATCGGCACAATGGGGCAATTAAACGCTGGCGCCATCACCTTGATCGAAACCGAGCAAGACGCGAAAAACTATCAGGCGCAAAACCCCGATAACATCGCTTTGGTGACCCAAACCACCCTGTCGGTTGATGATACCGCCAACATTGTTGCTATTTTGACAGAGCGGTTTCCGCATATTTCCATGCCCTATAAGGAAGATATTTGCTACGCCACCACCAACCGGCAAGCGGCGGTGAAGGCCATTGCCAAAACCTGTGACCTGCTCATGGTGATCGGTGGTCATAATTCATCCAACTCCTTACGACTTGTCGAAGTTGGCAAAAAGGCAGGGGCGCAAGAGGCCGTGCTGATTGCCAGCGCGGAAAATATCAATTGGCAGATGATCGAAGGCGTCAAGGTTTTGGGCTTGTCCGCCGGGGCGAGCGCGCCCGAATATTTGACCGACGGCGTGATTAAGGCGTTACAAGCCCGCTATGATTTATCGGTTGAGCATGTGGAAGTGATAAAAGAAGACATTGTTTTTCGCCTGCCCAAAATGCTTCGGGACACGCCCTTATGAAATCCCTTATCATTTATACAGACGGCGCCTGCTCTGGCAATCCGGGGCCGGGCGGATGGGGGGCGATGTTAACCCATAAGGGCCGGACAAAAGAAATTTACGGCGGCGAAGCCGATACCACCAATAACCGCATGGAAATGATGGCCGCGATTGAAGCGTTCAGGTCCGTAAAGTCCAGCTATGTCGGCACGATTATTATCTATACCGACAGTAAGTATCTCATGGACGGCATGACAAAATGGCTGGAGGGATGGAAGGCCCGGGGTTGGAAAAAATCTGACAAAAAACCCGTCCTAAACGAGGATTTGTGGAAACAATTGGACATGTTGGCCCAAAAACTGGACATTGATTGGCGTTGGGTCAAGGGCCATTCCGGCGACCCCGGCAATGAGCGGGCCGACGAATTGGCCCGGCGCGGCATTCCGCACTCACCGTAGGCAACCTTAATCCGCCGCAACTTCTAACGGCACAACCGTCAGGGTTGTGCCTTTGACGGAGACGATTGTTAGCTCTTGGCCAGCCGTGGCATTGCCGGTGTCCATAGCGGCGCGCCATTGACTGTCGCCGACTTGAACCCGGCCACGGCCAGTTTCGAAATCAGCAATGGCCTTGACCCGCATACCGACCATTGAGCGTGCGCGGTCGTTCAAATCAGACGGCTCGCCGCCTTTCATTCTCGGGCGCAAATGGGTGTGGCCAAAATAAAGCAAAACGGCGGTCAACACAGCGAAGAGTAAAAACTGCATGCTCCAGTCCAACACCGGCACGACGAAAACAACCGTCCCGACAATAAGAGCGGCGGCGGCGGGCCAGAGGATATAGCTTGTCCCGGTTACCACCTCTAAAAGCAGCAGGCCAAAGCCAGTAATAAGCCAGCGTACGCCGTTCATGCTTTCCAAAAATTGCATTAAAAGATTGGGTTCAGAATTCATACAGACCTCCTATTTTTTAGTTTTTTTACCCGCATTAATCAGGGCTTCCAACCCGCCGACCGTCGAGGCCAATGCGGACAACTCAGCCGGAACAATGACCGTGCTTTGATTGGGGGAATTGGCCAGGGCCGTAAAGGCTTTGACATAATCCTGGGCGACAAAGTAATTGATCGCATTGACATCACCTTTGGCAATGGCGTTCGAGACCATTTCCGTCGCCTTGGCTTCGGCCAGAGCTTCGCGCTCGCGGGCTTCGGCGTCAAGATATGCTGCCTCTTTGCGGCCTTCCGCTTCGCGAATGGCGGCGGCTTTTTCGCCCTCGGCGCGCAAGATAGCGGACTGCTTTGAGCCTTCCGCCGTCAAAATATCGGCGCGCTTTTCACGTTCGGCAATCATTTGCTTGTTCATGGCCTGGGTAATATCGTGAGGTGGGGACAGATCTTTAATCTCGATCCGGGTCACTTTAACACCCCAGGGATCAGTAGCTGAATCGATAACACCCAAAAGCTGGGCATTGATCTTGTCACGCTGGGACAACACTTCGTCCATATCCATGGCGCCGACCACCGTCCGCACATTAGTCAAACACAAATTCTTGATCGCATTGTCAAGGTTATTGACCTCATAGGCGGCTTGTCTGGCATCGATCACCTGAATAAACACAACGGCATCTGCGGTCACCATAGCATTGTCTTTGGTAATCACGTCCTGGGAGGGAATATCGATAACCCGCTCGCGCATGTTCATTTTATAACCAACCCGGTCAAAGAACGGCACCAGAATGCTGAGGCCCGGCTTGAGGGTGCGGGTATAACGACCAAACCGTTCCACCGTATATTCCATACCTTGGGACACGGTCTTGAGGATCATTCTTGCGATGACAAGGATCAAGACAACGAAAATGCCAATAACGATAATTTGTGTATCCATAGTTTTTTCTCTCCTTTAAATTAAGTTTCCGAATGGATTTTGTGGATATCAATATAATTGATCTCCACACCCCAAGCTTGTTCATGGGGTTTTAGGCGTTGTAGCAACATATCATCCAGGCCTTGCGCATCTGCCAGCACTTGATGAAGGGTTTTTGACTTGATCAATTTCTTCATCTCAATGGCACACCGGAGCCGCAGGGTTTCATCAACATTACCGGTTTCATAAGCCACTTTCTTGGCGTCAACTACCTGAACATACACATCGCTGTTACAGACAATTTCTTCATTGTCCTTGGTTTTAAGGTCACCAAAAACCACCCCAACTTTCCGTTCGCGCATATCAACTTTATAGCCAATCCGGTCAAAAAACGGGATCAGGAAGTTCATGCCCGGCATAATGGTTTGTTTGTAACGGCCATTGCGTTCGACAAGATAATGCATGCCCTCCGGCACGGCTCTAAATGTTTTTGCCAATATCAGGATAATGATAATGATAAAAATAAGCGGAAATAATTGTATTATGGAAGCCTCCCGTGCTCGGATTAATAATTATAGATTTTCCAACATATAATCGGCTGACGAAACTTTAAACTCGCCGCCGTCTTCAACGTGCAAAGCTTCAACCTTGCCATTGTCGACAATCATGGAATATCGTTGCGATCTTTCCCCCATGCCAAAGCCCGTGCCGTCCAAAACCAAACCAATAGCGCGGGTAAAATCTCCATTGCCATCGGCCAGCATTTCAATGGTGCTGCCGGTTTGTTTATGTTCGGCCCAGGCTTGCATGACGAATACATCATTAACCGAAACGCAAGCAATCGCGTCAATATTTTTCGCCCGCAAATCATCTGCGCGCTCCATAAATCCTGGCAAATGTTTTGCCGAACAGGTCGGGGTAAATGCACCCGGCAAAGCAAATAAAGCAATGCGGCGTCCGCCAAATATATCGCTCGTGCTTTTAGGGGCGGGGCCGTCCGGACCGACAGACATAAAAGTTACGTCCGGCAGTTTATCTCCGATTTTAATGCTCATGATCTCTCTCCTATTTAAGATATGGGGATGAATTATGAAATTTCAAGTTGACTGTCATAAAGCCAAATCCCCGCTTGCTTTTTTAATCCTTACGGGCAAGCTTATCGCATGGTGACAAATACGCAAAGCTCTTTTGACCAAACTGGTTTTTTGGCGAAAAATTTTTTAATCGCCGGCCCGGCCATGCAAGACCCAAGGTTTCACAAAACGGTTATTTATCTGTGCGTTCACAATCCCGACCAAGCGATGGGCATTATTATCAACAAGCCCAAGCCGGAGCTTTATCTGTCCACCATGTTGCCCCATCTGGAAGTGGAGGGTGATATCACCCACACCGACACCCAGGTTTTATACGGCGGCCCGGTCGAGACCGAGCGAGGCTTTGTCTTGCATTCACGTGATTTCGGTGATTTTGACGACACATTAGCCTTAAGCGACACCTTGGCATTAAGCGCCAACAAATCAGTGCTGGAAGCTTTGACCGGCCCGACAGCGCCTCAAAAAGCCGTCTTGGCTTTGGGCTATGCCGGTTGGGACGCGGCGCAATTGGAGGCGGAGATAAAGCAAGATGCCTGGCTGGTTGCACCTGCTGATGAGATGTTAATATTTGCCGGCAAGCCAGAGAAAAAATGGAAGCACGCCCTCGCCAGCCTCGGCATTAGCCCCGAGCTTTTATCCCCCCATAGCGGGCGAGCATAAAGGCTGCTTTGGCGCAGGCGCGGAAAATCCAGTTACGCCAAAACCCTCCCGCGAACGGAAGGGCTGGAGCTATCGTAAAAGTTTAGGGCCGCACTAACCGGTCTTTAAGGCGACCTTATTGGCGACGCGGCCTTTGCTATATTGTTGCAAGGCAAACATCAGCGCGAAGTGCATGCCGCCAAGCATGATTGCGATAAAGCCAACTTTTAGGCTGAGAAATTCAAGCATTTGCGCGTAGTTCAACGGCGCACCATTTTGAATTTTTAAAGTATAGCTGATGAAGCCAATATTGATCATATAAAACCCAACCAAGAGCATGCTGTTGATCGCCTTCGCCAGCGGGGCATTATCGTTATAATTTTCCATAAGAAACACATGCCCATTCTTATTGAGCGTTCGCCCAACCCAAAATGTCATTGCCAAGCTAATTGCGATATAAAGTAGATATGTAAGTCCGAGCATCGTATTTCTCCTTGCTATTTCAGCGTTAAAAGCCTATTTAACTAATAAGCTAAATAGATTTAAACATGATTTAGTTTATTAGTCAATTAGTTAAATACATTTTTGGAGTTTATTTTGGACAAAATTTTTTCAGCTTTAGCCTCGACGCCGCGACGAAGGATCCTCGCTTACCTCTCAGCGACGAGTTTGACAGCCGGCGAGATTTCCGATCGCTTTGAAATGAGCAAACCCTCCCTGTCCAAACATTTATCCATCTTGGAAAATGCAGGGTTGATTATGCGCGAAAAGAAGGGGCAATTTGTGCACTACTCGCTAAAGCCCGATAAGCTGACCAATACACTTCACGGTTTTGCGCAATCTGTCTGCCCCGCGGGCGCGCCCTTGGTCAAGGAAAGTAAAGAAATTGCCAAACAGAGAGACCTGCCGACTTCCCGGTAGCTCACATCTGTCAACCGGCGTAGAGTTGGAACCTAATCGCTGGACAAGCGGGCATAGATAATGTGGTCGCACCATGTGCCGTCTATTTTTAAATAACCCCGCCCGACACCTTCGCGTTCAAACCCTATGCTTTCCAGTAATTTCACCGAGGCTTGGTTATGCTCGCGCACCGCAGCGACAACCCGGTGCAGACCCAAATCATTAAAGGCAAATTGCAAAGCGGCTTGAACGGCGGCGCGGGCATAGCCTTGGCGCACATATCTCTCGCCAATCCAATAGCCAATTTGCACGCTTTGCTGGGAACCACGCCGAACATTGGTCAGATTACACGCACCGACCAAGCATTTATCATCGGCGCGAAACACATGAAATGGATAACCCCGATCAGCAGCAATCATTTTTTTAAACGTCTCCAGCCGGGTTTTGTAACTGCTGCGCGACAAATGCAGCTCGTCCCAAATCGGCTCCCACGGGGCGAGATATTCTTTATTTGCCGTGCGCAGCGCCGCCCAGTCTTCGAAATCACTCCATTTGGGCATGTGCAAATGCACGCCGCCGCCTGTGCAAGGATGGAATAAATCTTTGGGCATGTGCCCGCGTTTTGGCATGTTAGCGGCTTTCTTTATTCAGGCGCAAACGGCCTTGCTTGGCGTGCAAAATAAAATAAATAATCAACAAAACAAATGCAAAACTATACCAGGTCAGCATATATTCAAGATGTGAATTGCGGATGTCAGGAATACGCACCGCCAAAGCCTCCGCACGCGGCGCGCCCGGGGCAAGCTCAATATAATAGCCGGTTTGTAACGCCGCGCCCTGGACGCCCCCAGCCCAGTTTAAAACATCCGGCGCGCCATTAAAGACAAACCAGCGATTGGCGGCGGGCGTGTTTTGAGGCGTAAAGCGGTTGGCTTGGTGGGGCAGGCGGATATAACCGTTAACCAGTGCCGGGCCAATCATCCCCTCAGGCGGCGCATGTTTTGCGCTTTGTTCGAAATAATGTGTGGCGATATAAACGCCTTGGCTCCCAACAAGACCCGTATCTTCAACAAGAAATGGTTGGAATAATTGCCAGGCCAACGTTTTTTCATAGGGACGGATCATATGAAAACCTTGCCCCAAACCGTCCTTTAAATTGACAAAATTACCGCGCAGCGAAACCCGCCGAAAATCAACCGGCTGGTTTTGCGCCAACAAAGCATTGATCTCCTCAAGGGAGCGCAGCGGACTTGCATTGGCGGCAGTTTTAATATCGGCGATAAGCCCGGTTTTCCATTGCAGCCTTTGATATTGCCACGTGCCCAGCGCCAACAAGAAAGCCAGCATAAGCGAGGTGATCAACGTCAAACCAATAAAGGGCCTAAATTCAAGCCGCATTTAAGCCGCCTAACTCGTCGCAAAGACAACATAGACAAAGCTGAACAAGAACAACCAAACCACATCAACAAAATGCCAATACCAAGCGGCAGCTTCAAAGCCGAAATGCTGCTCTTTCGTCATGCCGCCCTTGACCAAACGCAGCCAGATAACGGCCAGGAAGATGGTGCCAATAAGCACGTGCAGGCCGTGAAAGCCGGTGGCGAAAAAGAAAGTGGAGCCGTAAATATTGGAATCGAGCCAGAAAACACTGGTGTCTTTATGGGCAAAGGCATGTAGATATTCAACGGCCTGCAAATAGGTAAAATATATGCCCAAAAGAACCGTCATGATAAGCCCGTAAGACGCCGCTTTTCTATTGCCTTTAATCAAGGCATGATGGGCCCAAGTTACAGTTGTGCCCGACAGCAACAAGACCAATGTGTTCATCAAGGGAATGTCCCAGGCATCAATCGTCGCAATCGCTTGGCCGCCGGCATTGACGCCAAAACCTTCGGCGTAACTGTCGGCACTGTCCAAAATATCCGGGTTCCACTTCGCCCGGATTTTGTGATAAAGACTGAACTCGAAAAACATCCAAAACCAACCGACAAAAAACATAATTTCTTGCATGATGAACATGATCATACCGTAGCGAAGACCGATTTGCACAACCGGTGTATGGTCGCCGGCCGCACCCTCTTTCGCCACATCGCGCCACCAGCCATACATGCAATATGCGCCCATGAGGCAGCCGAGGAACAAGATAAGCCAGCCGCCGTTTGACACATTGCCCTCGCCGAACATATCCATGCCGCGCGAGAAAAAGAACTCCATAGACGCGCTGGGATGCTCGGCGTCACGCGCATGAACGCCCGCAAAAAACACCACCATGCCAAAGCCCCAAACCAGCGCGGCAATGCCTGATAATAGCGGCCACGGGCTGGGCGGTAAAAGATGGTAATCGTGTTCTACAGCATGGTCGGACATTGTCCCCTCCAGTTCATCTATTGTGAAAGATCAATTGATGTGATCTCTTGGTATTTCTCGTCTCTGTCTTTTGTCGTCAGCGCATCGGCGCCAGGGTCCTCCACCTTGTGAAAGGTATAGGACAGGGTAATGGTTTTAATTTCGTCCATGCGCTTGTCTTGCGCCAATAACGGATCAACAAAAAACAAAACCGGCATTGTTACGCTCTCGCCGGGCTTTAATAATTGCTCGGTGAAGCAAAAACATTCCAACTTGGAAAAATACGGCCCCGCCTTGATCGGCGACACATTATAACTGGCCGTGCCGACAATGGTTTCGTCTGAAAGATTTTGCGCCGTATAAAATGCCAATGCATTTTGGCCCAATTTGACATCCATAGAAACCTGCTGCGGCTTAAACGACCAGGAAAGATCCGAGCGCGTATTGGCATCAAAGCGTACGGTGACGGTGCGCGCAAGCATGGTTTGGCTTTTGGCTTGCGCCACGCGAGTTGTGCCGCCAAACCCGGTGATGCGGCAAAATGTATCGTAAAGAGGTTTGGAAGCAAATCCCAAACCAAGCATGGAAACGGCTATGGCGCTGCTCATTATCAGTACCCGCCTATTGCCCGGCGCGCTCTTGTTATCTGGTTTATTGGCCACCGCTTATCCCAACACGTCAAATTTATATAACATCAACAAAAACACAATGGCGACAAAACCAAACAGGCCGCCGGCAATGGCCAGGTTTCTGCTTTTTTGCGCCTTTAGCTCTTGCGGGCTTGGCTCAATATAATCAATGATTTCCAGATTGCGCGGATCAGACATGGGCCAGCCCTTTCAAGATTTGAGCGAACATCAAAACGGCAAATATGGCAAAGAGATAAACAATGGAATAAGCAAATAAATTGCGCGCCGCCTTGT
>QIKS01000130.1 GCA_003233025.1 Hellea balneolensis
GCCTTGTTTGACAATGGTCGTCGGGGTCGTGTGATTACGGGCGCCAATAAGCGTCCACTTAAATCCATGTCCGATATGCTCAAAGGCAAGCAGGGACGTTTTCGTCAAAACTTGCTTGGCAAGCGGGTCGATTATTCTGGCCGTTCCGTTATCGTTGTTGGCCCTGAGCTGAAATTGCACCAATGCGGCCTGCCTAAAAAGATGGCTTTGGAATTGTTCAAGCCGTTTATTTATGCGCGGCTCGACGCCAAAGGTTTGTCTGGTACGGTCAAGCAATCAAAGAAAACCGTTGAGAAACAACGGCCGGAAGTTTGGGATATTCTTGATGAAGTTATCCGCGAACATCCGGTTTTGCTCAACCGTGCCCCGACCTTGCACAGGCTTGGTATTCAGGCGTTTGAACCTATTTTAACCGAAGGCAAAGCGATCCGTTTACATCCGCTTGTTTGTACGGCGTTTAACGCCGATTTTGACGGTGACCAGATGGCGGTTCATGTGCCTTTGTCCATTGAGGCCCAGCTTGAAGCGCGGGTATTGATGATGTCGACCAATAATATTTTGTCGCCAAGTAACGGCAAGCCGGTCATTGTACCTTCACAAGATATTATTCTTGGACTTTATTATATTTCCCTCATGGTTGACGGCGAAAAAGGCGAAGGCCATATGATCGCTGATATGGCGGAACTTGAGGCGGCGGTTGAGGGCGGGCATGTTACCCTGCATTCAAAAATTAAAGGTCGGTTTAAAGTTGTCGGTAGCGACGGTTCTGTCACTCTGGAAACCGCCGAGACAACGCCGGGTCGTTTGATGATTGCGGAATATTTACCCGCACATGAAAAAATCCCCTATGCGCTGATTAACCAGCCCATGTCGAAGAAAACCATCGGTAATCTTATCGACGTTGTTTACCGCCACGCCGGACAAAAGGCGACTGTGATTTTCTGTGATAAAATCATGGGACTTGGTTTTAAAGAAGCCTGTAAGGCCGGCATTTCCTTTGGTAAGGACGATATGATTATCCCCGACGCCAAAGAAGTTTTGGTTGGAGACACCCAGGCTTTGGTCTCGGATTTCGAGCAGCAATATGCAGATGGCTTGATCACCAAAGGCGAGAAATACAACAAAGTTGTTGATGCCTGGTCTAAATGTACCGACAAAGTCGCCGACGCGATGATGGCGGAAACCGCCAAGCCGCGCCGGATGATCAATTCGATCTTTATGATGGCCGATAGCGGTGCGCGTGGGTCGAAAAACCAGATGAAGCAATTGGCCGGCATGCGTGGGCTGATGGCTAAACCGTCTGGCGAAATTATTGAAACACCGATTATTTCCAACTTTAAAGAAGGCCTGTCGGTTCTTGAGTATTTTAACTCCACCCATGGTGCCCGTAAAGGTTTGGCCGATACGGCGCTTAAAACGGCGAACTCTGGTTATCTGACCCGTCGCCTGGTTGACGTGGCGCAGGACTGTATTGTTAATGAACAGGACTGCGGAACGTCGCTCGGTATTCATATGTCCCCCGTTGTTGACGGCGGTGAAGTGGTTGTCAGTCTTGGTGAGCGTATGCTTGGTCGAACTATCACTGAGGATATTCATAACCCGGACGGGGGCGAACTTATGTTCCCGGCCAACACTTATATTGATGAAGACAAGGCCGTATTGATCGATGAAAGCGGACTGCAAGACACCCATGTTCGCTCTCCGCTAACCTGTGAAACCACCAACGGGATTTGTGCGACTTGTTATGGTCGTGACCTAGCGCGTGGCACCAAGGTTAATATGGGCGAAGCTGTTGGCGTTATTGCGGCGCAAAGTATTGGCGAACCTGGTACGCAGCTCACCATGCGGACATTTCATATTGGCGGTACGGCTTCGGTTTCCGATAAATCGGCGATTGAAAGCGCCAATGAGGGCAAAGTTGTTTATATCAATGGCAATGTGGTCAAGGAGAAAAGCGGTACATTTATCGTTATGAACCGTAATATGCAAATCACGGTTCAAGGCGTTGATGGCAAGGATTTGGAAACCCATAAAGTCATTTATGGTAGCCGGGTTTCGGTTGCGGAAGGGGCAAAAATTTCTCGCGGTGATAAAATCGCCGAGTGGGATCCCTATGCAGAGCCGATTATTTCCGAGGTTGAGGGCGTGGTTAAATTAATCGACCTGGTCGAGGGTGTTTCCGTGCGCGAAGAAATGGACGAAGACACCGGACTTACGTCGAAAGTTATTATCGATTGGCGTTCGTCTGCCAAGGGTGCTGATCTACAACCCATGGCGGTTATTCAAGATAAAAAAGGCGAACCGGTAAAATTGGCAAATGGCAATATCGCCACTTATATGTTGGCTGTTGGTGCTATTCTTTCCGTTAATGATGATGACAAAGTTGTTCCGGGCGATGCGTTGGCGCGGATTGCCAAAGGCGGTGCGACACAGCGCGATATCACCGGTGGTCTGCCGCGTGTGGCGGAGTTGTTTGAAGCGCGTCGTCCGAAAGATGATGCGATTATTGCTGACATGGACGGGGTCATTGAATTTACCCGTGATTATAAGAACAAGCGCCGGGTAGAAATTGTCCCTGACGATGACACCGTCAAACCGTCATCCTTCCTGATCGCCAAAGGCAAGCATATGAGTGTGCGCGAAGGTGACCGGGTGTCAAAGGGTGATTATCTGATCGACGGCAATCCTGCCCCCCATGATATCTTGGATATTTTGGGTGTTGAAGCTTTGGCTAATTATCTAATCGATGAAGTCCAGGCGGTGTATCGTTTGCAAGGCGTGCCGATCAATGACAAACATATCGAGGTTATTGTTCGTCAGATGCTTCAAAAAGTTGAGGTCACCGACCCCGGCGATACCAGCTTGCTGCAAGGCGAGCAGCTTGACCGCATCGAATTTGCACAAGTCAATGAGGCTTTATTTGCGCGTGACAAGAAGAAAACGCCTGCTCAAGGCAAACCGGTTTTGCTTGGCATTACCAAAGCGTCCTTACAAACACGTTCGTTTATTTCCGCGGCGTCTTTCCAAGAAACCACAAGGGTTCTGACCGAGGCTTCGGTTAACGGCAAGGAAGACATGTTGGAAGGCTTGAAAGAGAACGTCATTGTCGGGCGGCTTATCCCTGCCGGTACGGGCGGTAATTTGCGCCGGTACCAAAAACTGGCCAATGAACGCGATACCAAGCTTTTGGAAGAGCGTGCCGCTGGCGCTGCCGAGGAAGATTTTCCGGAAGATATAAAGGATGAGGCTGAGAGCTAGAGCGCTCTCATTATACCGTAAGACTAATTATGCCGCCCACCGCCCCTAAGGTATTTCCTTGCGGGCGGTGGGCGGCATAAATTTTGCTTGTTTCTCTTTTCTTACCCAGACAATTCCGGACAATAACGGGTTTATATCAAGGGGAGCTTTGTCGTGAGATAAATAAAACGCGGCGTCCTGTTTTGGGGGAGGGAGCAACAGGACGCCGCTTTAAAAGCGGATTGGTTCCCGGGGGAGGGTACCGTCTCAACGCCTTAAGGTATATTTAAGCAGCCTTGCGCTTACGACAAGGTTTCTGATTGATTAAATTTTCTTCATTATTGCTGTTAATAGCAATTTTCTTTGGTTTCATAGCTTCTGGCAATTCCCGTTTTAGGGTGATGTGCAGCAAGCCATTGCTCAGGTTTGCGCCCGTAACCATTACATGGTCAGCCAGTTGAAAGCGTCTTTCAAAGCCGCGTTCGGCTATGCCGCGATGTAGATATTCGCCGATATCCTCTTGTTGTGCGCGGGTGCCGATAATGTTTAAGACATTTTCGTGGGTCTCGATGCTCAATTCATCTTCGCTAAACCCGGCGATTGCCAATTCGATACGGTAATTACTCTCATCAATTTGGGCAATATTATAAGGGGGGTAGGACTGAGAGCCTGAGAATTTAGAGGCATTATCGATGAGGGCGGCCATGCGCTCAAATCCGATAAATGAGCGGCTGAGGGGGGTGAAGTCATATGTCATATTTTTACATCCTTTTAGAAGCAATGTTGTGTTAAATTTGGCGAAACCCGAAAACGGCATTTCGCGCCTGTAAAGGCCCGTATTGGCGCCTTCAATACCTATATAGGCATGTTTTTGTGGCTTTCAAGAACACGGGAGTGTGAACAGGAAAGCCTTGCTTAACGGTAAGAATTGGCTAGTGTCTGGCTAAATTTTAAGAGGAGAGAAATTATGACTAAGAAATTATTGACAATCACCAGCAGTATTGCAGCACTTGTGTTGCTTTCAGCCTGTGCACCAAAAAATGACACGACCAGCGAAGCCCCTGCTGAAGCAAAAGCGGAAATGGCGGCTGAACTTGCGGTTATGGACGCTGTTATCGGTGGCGAATGGCGCACCGAGCAAGCGGCCCGTGACGGCGCGCGCAACCCCAAAGAAACACTGGCTTTTTTCGGTCTGGAACCGGGGCATCATGTTGTTGAGATCGCCCCAGGTGGCGGTTGGTACACAACCATATTAGCCCCCTATGTCCACCAAACTGGCGGCACATATACGGCAACAACTTATGATCCGGCTGCTGGTGAGCGCGCTGTTGCTGCCAATGCACGGTTTGCTGAAAATTTCTCTGACAGCACGATTTACGGAGCCATAAATACGGCGCCATTTGGCGCGACTACCGAGCCTTTTACAAATGGCGACGCGGATTTGGTTCTGTCCTTTCGCAATGTTCACAACTGGATGGGCGGCGGTTATGCGGATAAAGCCTTTGCTGATTTTTATACAGCTCTTAAGCCCGGCGGTATTTTAGGGATTGTCGAGCATCGTCTGCCTGAAACAGCCGAGCAAAACCCACAAGCAAATACCGGTTATGTGCAAGTAAGCTACACGAAAGCCCTGGCCGCAAAAGCCGGGTTTGAATTTGTTGGCGCCAGCGAGATCAATGCCAATTCAAAAGACACGGCAGATCATCCAGTTGGTGTTTGGACATTGCCCCCTCGTAGCGCAACGCCGCAAGAAGGCAGTGAGCATGCGGAAGGTTTTGATGCGGCTAAATATTTGGCTATTGGCGAGTCTGATCGTTATACTTTGAAATTCAGAAAGCCGACGGATGCAAAGCCGGCCCTTGAAGATGGTAGCTAAAAAGACTGGATTTTCCGCTATAATTGCATATACACTTATATGCATATTAAGGAGAACAGCATGACCAATGAAGAAATAATTGCTAAATTGCAAGAAGCCGTAACGGGCGTCGGTGGTTTGGACAAGTCGGTAAAATTTGATTTTGGCGATGATGGTGTCATTCACGCCTCTGGCAGCGATGTCAGTGGCGAGGACGGCGATGCGGATTGCACGATCAGCGTCACAAAAGACGACTTTATCGCGCTTGCGTCCGGCGACCTTGATCCGATGATGGCATTTATGTCTGGCAAGCTGAAAGTGGCGGGTGATATGTCTGTCGCTATGGGTTTGCAGAAATTGTTCAGCTCTATGTAATTGGCTAATCGTCTCTTGGGGGTACGATGAAATTTGATATTACCCCCGGGGACGTGGTTCGTCTGGAAGGCGTCGATTTACCACCCGGCGCTCAATTTCACTATGTGCAAAACGGCAAGGTGCGTTTGCGGGTCATGACGGCGGCAAGCATGCGTGAGCATGCACGTGGCAGTATTATCTTCCAGCCTGGTCGCACCGAAATTATCGAGAAATTTTTTGAAACTGCTGAGGATTTGCTCAAGCGCGGTTTTGCCGTTTTAATTTTGGATCCACGTGGGCAGGGCCTGTCCACACGCCTGCTTTCGGATCCGCTTAAATGCTATGTCGATGATTTTGAAGATTATTGTGATGATTTGGCCGTGGTTGTTGAGGCGTTTAAAAACGATCTGCCCCGGCCCCATATTGTCATGGGCCATTCTATGGGCGGTACAATAGGCCTGCAAACGATTTTAACCGGACGGCTTAATCCTGCCGCTGCTGTGTTTACCGCCCCCATGCTCGGCTTACAGGATATCCAGACCGGGTTTATGGGGGCCATCATGACGTTTTTGGCCTGGAGCGGCCTCAAGCGCAAGCAATTGCCGATATATTCAGGGCGAAATGGTCGCCCGCCAGCGTTTCGGATTAACAAATTAACCTCTGACCCAAACCGTTATCAATTATGGGCGACATATTTTGAAAACCACAAACGCCTACGGCTAGGCGCGCCGACCCTTGGCTGGATAGCTCAGGCGCTCAAAGCGTTTAAATTCGTCAACGACAATGCCGAGCATTTGAAAATCCCGACATTCATCACCGCGTGCGGTGCCGATCCCATTGTCACCCCCGCTTCCAACGAAGCCTTTGCCAAGGCGGCAGGCGCTGATTTCCTCAACATCCCTGGCGCCCTGCACGAAATCCTCCTGGAACGCGACGAATACCGCGATCAATTCTGGCAAGCTTTTGACACGTTTTTGGAAAAACACGCTTTGTAGGGTGATCGTGTTAGATATAGCGCCGTTTTAAGCCAGTAATGGGTAGAGCGTTTCCAACAATTTTGGGTCACCGGCGCAGACAATGGCTCCGCCTTGTTTTGCGTCCCCGCCTTGCCAATTGGTTATGGCCCCGCCGGCGCCCTTGATAACGGGGATAAGCGCCATGACATCATAAGGCTCAAGCCCCGCTTCGATCACCAGGTCAAGCCGTCCAGTTGCGGTTAGGGCATAGGCATAGGCATCGAGACCAAGCCGGGTAAAGCGGCTCTGGCGGCGAATATTTTCGTAAGCCGATTTTTGCCCGTCTGAAAACATGGCCGAAGGTTCGGTGCAAGACAGCAAAGCGTCACTTAATGCGGCGCACTTGCGAGTTTTAAGCGGGGTTGTCCCGGCTTTCGTTTCACGCCAGGCTTGGCTCGGTGTGCCAATATAGCGCTCTCCGAGCGCCGGATGGTCAATGACCCCGATCACCGGCTTTTCGTCATAACAGACGGCGATCAGCGTACTCCACACCGGAACACCTGCGACAAAGGCGCGGGTGCCGTCAATCGGATCAAGACACCATGTCCAGCGGTTGTGCGCTTGCTTTTGGCCAAGTTCTTCCCCGGTTATGCCGTCGTCGGGCAGGCTGGCTTCAATGCCTTGGCGCAGGTTCTTTTCCGTATCTGTGTCGGCCTGTGTTACAGGGTCAAACACGGAGCCGGGGTTTTTGTTCTGTGCAGGCACGGCGCGCTTAAAGGCGGGCAATGATATAGCCCGCGCCCGGTCAGCAATTTCGCAGGCAATGGTCAAGCGTTTTTGAAGTTCATTTTCTCGCATATAACATGATTATCACGGGAAATATCAAAACACACGCGTTAATCAAATGGAGTTATAGCAGTGTTGAGGGGTGCGCGTATTCACGTCCGGCCAATTTGGCCGTCGCCTCTAAAGATTTGGCCAAGTCGAGCAAATGTTTGCGCGGTGTTTCGCCCATGGAGTAATAGGCGCGTACCAGATCCATGGTTTCTTTCTTTGACAAAATATCCGGTGTTAAGGTTTGGGGCGCCGCGTTTTTTTCGTCTTCGGACAGCTCCACAAGGCCTTCATAGAAATGTTGCACCGGCATGCTCAGGGCTTCGGACAGCTCGAACAACCGGCTGGCGCTCACACGGTTGGCACCGCATTCATATTTTTGTATTTGCTGAAACCTTATGCCGACAAGTTCCGCCAGGGATTGCTGGGTTAAGCCCAGCAAATGACGTCTTCGCTTAATACATTTCCCAACATGGAGATCGATTTCATTTGCCATTTTAACCCTCATATAATTATCGGTACACACTTCTCCTATAAGGAGAGCAAATGTCGTGCCAGTTATTGTCAGGGTTGAGTGTTGGAATTGCTGAATTTACAGCCGGTTTTGACGGATTTTACCCCTAAATGTGCCAAAACAGGCGAGTGTTATGTGCAAGCTGTGCCAAATGAAGACAATATATTTGAAGGCAATAAAAAAGGCAGGGAAAACCCTGCCTTTTCATTCGTAATGTGCGAAAAGCTTACGCGTCTTCTACAATACCAAGATTGCCAGCGGCTTGTCTGCCACGGTTTTCTTCCATGTCGAAGGTGACTTTTTGACCATCGGCCAAGCCACGTAGACCAGCTTTTTCAACTGCACTGATGTGAACAAATACGTCTTTGCCGCCATCTTCTGGTTCAATAAAGCCAAAACCTTTTGCGTTATTAAACCATTTTACTGTACCATTTGCCATAGAAATTCTCTTTCAATTAAGCGTTAATATAACTCCCCATACCCGGTACGGGCATAGGAAAACTCGGAGTTTAATGACGCGGGGAATTGAAAGGGTTTAAGACTTAGGAAACGTGTAGAATCGTGAGATTCAAACTAGAAACTAGGTACGCCTTTTACAGCTCTTAAATTAACAATATAGACTCACGACCCTTGGCCTTAAAACTCTGTCCGCCTTATAAAGTGGGTTTTGGCAGGACGCAAGAGAAATTTACATGCTATTTTCAACATGGTAAACAAACCCTTACCCGACAAATGCCTTCTCGACCACATAATCCGCCGGGTCGGAATTGGCACCTTCGCGCATGTTAAAGCTTTCCAAAATCTCTTTCATCTCAAGATTAAACCCTAAGGAACCACACACCATAGCCCGGTCTTGCGCCGCATCAATCTTTGGCAGGCCGAGCAGATCAAACACTTCGCCGCTACGCAATTTATCGGTGATACGCCCCTGATGGGTGCTGGCCTCTT
>QIKS01000016.1 GCA_003233025.1 Hellea balneolensis
GCATTCGTGAAAACTTGCGAAAATACAAGCAAAAGCCTTTGCCCGAAGTCTTAAACCAGTCGATCAATGACACATTGTCGCGTACAATTATGACATCGATGACGACATTATTGGCGCTTTTAGCCTTGTATATTTGGGGTGGCCCTGGCCTTAACGGCTTTGCTTTTGCTATGATATGGGGCGTATTTGTCGGCACATATTCATCCATTTTCGTCGCGGCCCCGGTCTTGATATTGCTGGGCGTCAGACGGGGCGGGGTGCAAAAATAAACCCGGCCATCAAGGCCGGGTTGGTCAGAGCAAAGATGTTGGCTTTCGCTACATATTGGCTTCGGCAAAATCCCAATTTACCAAATGCTCCAAAAATGCGCTCATATAACCGGGGCGGCTGTTTTGGAAATCGAGATAATAGGCGTGCTCCCAAACATCCATGGTCAAAAGCGGAGTAACTCCGTCTGTAAGCGGCGTTTCGGCATTGGGGGTTTTACGGATTTCCAATGTACCATTGTTAGAAACAAGCCATGCCCAGCCCGAACCAAATTGCGTGCCGCCCGCAGCCGCAAACGCTTTAGCAAATTCTGCGTAAGAGCCAAAATCGCGCTCAATCGCTGCGCCGATTTTACCGGTAGGCTTGCCGCCGCCGCCGGGCTTCATGGAATGCCAGTAAAATGTGTGGTTCCACACTTGGGCGGCATTGTTGAAAATCCCGGCTTTGCTGGCATCGCCTGCGCTGGCCAGGACGATCTCTTCCAGGCTCTGGTTTTCCATATCCGTGCCGGCGATCAACCCATTTAAATTGGTGACATAGGCATTGTGATGCTTGCCGTGGTGAAAGCTTAAGGTATTGGCGCTGATATGAGGTTCCAGCGCATCTTGGGCATAGGGAAGGTCGGGTAATTGAAAAGCCATGATATAATCTCCAGTTTAAAACATTCTTGCGCCCTCTATAAGGCTTTTAAAAACACATGCCAATAAATTCGCCTTCAAAAAGCCAAAGTTATGTTATCAGACGGTATATTTGAGGGGAATCGATATGAGCAATGTGAAAAAATGGTTGGAACAATTGGTTCCAGATGCCCAAATTGTGCCCCGCCGCTTTCCTTTAACCGTGATTTTAATGCTTGTGTTTACGGGGTTTCTTGTCTTCGATGCCAATACCAATACCCTGGATAATGAGCTGCAATTGCGGGTTTTCAGTGGACTGATTTTGGCGGCTTATCTGTCTGTGAACTTGATATTTATCGGGGAGGGGCGTCTCTATTTTTATCACGATAGGCGTGTGTGGTTTGGCAATAATCGCTGCGTTTTTCTATAACAGATTGGCATTCCTTCCGCTTATGGCGATTGGTGCAGCGATTTTGTTTTTAGGCTCGACACCGTTTTGGCGTGGGGGACGCAATGATAATGGAGTTTGGGATTTCACCCATAAGCTTTGGAGCGCCGTTTTGTTTACGGTGGCTGGAGCTTTGATTTATGTGATTGGTATCTTTGCCATATCTGCCGCCCTGAGTTCTTTGTTTTCGGTCAATATCAGTCGTGTGATTGAACACTGGTTGCTGCCTATTGGGCTAGGTTTCTTAGCGCCTATGGCATGGTTGTCCATGCTGCCTGCCCACGACGAAACTGATGAGGACAGCTTGCGTCATGCAGGGTTTATTTCCCGCGCCGTAGGGTTTTTAGGAGCATGGATATTGGCGCCTCTGACCCTGATCTATGCTTTTATCTTGATTGCTTACGGGGTTAAAATCGTCCTGACCCAATCCCTGCCTAATGGAGAAATTGCCGCATTGGTGACGCCGTTTCTGATCATTGGAACATTGACGTGGCTGGTTTTAGATCCGCCGTTTATTCGAAAAAAACGTCTGGCTCGCCTGTTTCGAAAAGCCTGGTTTGTCTTGATGATACCGGCTGCACTTCTGCTCGCTGTTGCCGTCTTTGTGCGGATCGGAGAATATGGCTGGACGGTTGAGCGTTATTTATTAATCCTGGCAACGGTTTGGGCGCTGGGGGTGGCGCTATGGTTTACCCTGCGCAAGGAAGAGCATCGGGATATCCGTATCATCCCCGGCTTTGCCGCTTTGCTTTTGGCGTTCGCTTCTTTTGGCCCGTGGGGCGCGGATGGTTTTTCAGCTATGAACCAAAGCGGGCGCTTGCATAAAGCTCTTATGGCTAATGATATGCTCGATGAAGCAGGGCGATTAAAACCGCAAGATGTTTTGCAAATCACAAATGAAAAATCCGCCCACACTGCGAAAGGTGCGCTGAATTACTTGGTCGGTAATAATCAAAACAAGCGTGTTTTGAGATATATAGGTGTTGATGAGAAATCCGTATTGGATCAGGTGGGTAAGAACAGTTTACGGTTCTCACGGGACGTTATCCAAAAAAGATTTGGACTTGACGAAGTGAGAGATGAGGATGAGCGCTTCTCTCCCCATGCGTATATTTCTTATACGAATCCGGCTCAACATATTGCCGTTCGAGGATATGATTTCATTTCTGCCAAGCATAACCGCATCTTTAATTTACAAAATGATAGTTTTTTCCATGAAGTTCAGCTTGGTGATTACGAGGTTAGCACAAAAAATGTTACCATTCGGGTCGTCCGTGAAGGGGAGACGCTCAGTACTGTCCATATACTGGACTGGCTTCGCGCTCAGGATCTGGGGCAAGACAAATCTGTGCCCCCGCTTGTTTTATACGCGGCGGGCGAAGTTGAGATCGCTCTTTATCTCGTATCCACTCATTATACGGACAGCGATACGCAGCAGGGCGGTTCCTTAGAATATAGATTGCTGAGCAAAGGTATTGATATTCCAGGGGATTAAATTGGCCAACCCTCAATATCCTTCAAGGCCCGCACCGCTAAATGTCGTTTGCGAAAGCGGGTTTTGTCTTTGCCGCGAATGCGCTTGCCGTCGTCGTCTTTGTAGTCAAGTTCGATGGGCGGGAACAGGCCAAAATTGATGTTCATAGGCTGGAACTTTGCTTTCGGGCCGCTCATAAAGCCGCCCGTAACATGGGCGACCAAGGCGCCAAAGGCGGTTGTGAGCGGCGGCGCGCTTTGCTGGCGCCCAAGGGCTTGGGCCGCGGCCATGCGTCCGGCGATTAGCCCCAGGCTTGCGCTTTCCACATAGCCTTCAACCCCCATAATTTGCCCGGCAAAGCGGATATGAGGCGATGATTTTAGCTGTAATTGCTGATTGAGCAATTTTGGTGAATTGATAAATGTATTGCGGTGAATACCGCCGAGGCGAGCGAAAACGGCGTTTTCCAGCCCCGGTATAGCTTTGAAAATTTCCGCTTGCGCGGCGTATTTTATTTTGGTTTGAAAGCCGACCATATTGTAAAGCGTGCCGAGCGCATTGTCTTGGCGTAATTGGACAATGGCGTGGGACTTAATTGTCGGGCTGTGCGGATTGGTTAGCCCGACAGGTTTCATCGGCCCCCAGCGCAGCGTTTCAATGCCCCGCGCCGCCATGACCTCGATAGGCAAGCAGCTTTCAAAATAAGGGGTGTTCTTTTCCCAATCCTTAAACTCGCCTTTGTCAGAGGCGATGAGGGCTTCAATAAATGTTTCGTATTGGTCTTTATCCAAAGGGCAGTTGATATAATCCGCCCCGTCGCCGCCCGGGCCTTTTTTGTCGTAGCGCGACTGCATCCAGGCTTTGTCAAAATCAATGCTGTCCTTATAGACTATTGGCGCAATGGCATCAAAAAACGCCAAGCTGTCCTCGCCGGTTTGCTCGCCAATGGCATGGGCCAATGAAGGCGCGGTTAGCGGCCCGGTGGCGATGATGACATTTTCCCAGGCCGCAGGCGGTAGTCCGCTAACTTCCCCGTGCTGAATAGTGATTAAAGGATGGTCGACCAAAGCTTTGGTGACGGCCTGTGAAAACAAATCCCTATCCACCGCCAATGCGCCGCCTGCCGGTAATTTATGGGCATCGCCCTGGGTCATGATAAGAGAGCCGCACCGGCGCATTTCCTCGTGCAACAAGCCAACCGCATTCCCCATTGCGTCGTCGGAGCGAAAGGAATTGGAGCAAACAAGCTCGGCAAATCCGCCGCCTTGATGGGCGTTCGTTGTTGTTTCAGGTCGCATTTCATACAAGGTGACCGCAACGCCCATTTGGGCGATTTGCCACGCCGCTTCACTGCCCGCCAGGCCGGCGCCGATGACATGTACCCTCGGTGATGTTTTTGTGTCTACCATAGCGGCGGGTTTAGACTTTGTTGGCGGTGTTGGAAAGACACTAAATTGCATTCACCTCTAGATTTTATTTGCTCCCTATTGGGATGGGGCCTATAAGCCAGTTTCAAATGTCGGAGCGTAGCGCAGTCCGGTAGCGCACTCGCCTGGGGGGCGAGGGGTCGTAGGTTCAAATCCTATCGCTCCGACCATTTAAGCTACTGAAATTACTGGACATATTTTGATTTTGCAGAGTATTTTGCAAATTGCTGTTTTATGCCCCCATCCCTCACGGCAAGAATTGTTCAATAATATGACCCAAATTTTGTCGACACTTTGTTCGCTGAAGGACCATTAACTCTATATTTGCCAAAATCGACTAAGGATTGTTGGAAAATAGAACCATGATTGAGGAATTTACGGCTTTTTGCCGTTAATGGGGATAATGAGTACCGCAAATAGAGCATATGATCAGGCGTTGGCGCCAAAATATTTCGGGGCCCTGGACGGGTTTCGCGGGGTGTTGGCGATTATGATCGCGATCTATCATACTATTTGGCCAACCCATTTTAACAGCTCTGATTTATTCACCAATGGCCCGGTTTTAGTCGATATGTTTTTTGTCTTCTCAGGGTTTTTAATGTTTTATCTGTACGGGGCAAAAATAAAAACCAGAGCCGACGGCATTGGTTTTATCAAGCGCCGGTTTGCTCGCATTTATCCGCTGCATTTTTTCATGCTGATTGTGTTCACCCTTTATGCATGTGCGCGTGTTGTCGCCCACGCTATCGGGATTGCAAACTATGAGCCTGGCGAAATATTACCGTTCCAACCAGGGGCAGTGGAGAGTTTTGGGGGCTTTATTTCGCATCTAACATTGACCCATTCTATGGGTGTGAACGATGCGCTCACCTTTAATCCGCCCAGTTGGACGGTCAGTGTTGAGTTTTGGGCCTATTTCGTTTTTGTCGCCATGTTGTTATGGGCGCGGCCTTTTAAAAATTGGCATTTCGCTTTGATAGCAGCCGGGATTGCTGTGCTTTATTTTTGGCTATCGCGGATAAAACCGAACATGGATTTTCATTATGATTACGGGTTTTGGCGCTGTTTGGGCGGGTTTTATACGGGGGTGATCGCTGCGTATTTGTATGGCAAATTCGCGCCGCTTTTGCTGGCTGGCCAGCAAAAACTATCCGGGCGAGTTTTCGGGGTTTTGGCGTCTTTAAACGAAATGATTGTTTTGTCTATTATGATTGTGTTCGTTATTTTCTTCCCCGGAAAAGCCCAGTTTTTCATTGCACCGGTGGCGTTGTTATTCGTCCTGGTTTTCGCCTTTGATTTGGGTGTGATTTCAAGATTTATGGCGACACGCCCTTTGCAATATATTGCTAGAATTTCTTATTCGATTTATATGGTTCATGTGCTGATTTCGATTTTTTTCTCTATATTTGCGGAACGTATCTTACCAGGTCTGGCGGGGCCAAATTGGAATGCCACTGAAGTTGGCGGCGATCTTTTGTTGATCCCTTATTTGGCGACGGTTATTTTTGTTGCACATTTCACCTATAAATATGTCGAGATGCCGGGCAGAAAAGCTGTCCTCGCCTATGAGTTTCGACCAAAATTACGTAAGATTTTTACAAGGCAAAAGCCGGGTAACCCTTGATCTGCTCGCCAAACAACGTAAGACAAGACCATGAGTAAACACACACCCTATGACAAGTTGAGCCAATTGGGCGGCGCGACAACGGCGGCGGACGGGCCTGAGGGGGCCGTCTTGGAGCGCGTCGATAATCCCAATAAATCTGAACCTTATATGATCCGCTTTGCTTGCCCGGAATTTACCTCTCTGTGTCCGGTCACCGGCCAGCCGGATTTTGCCCATCTGGTTATCGATTATGCGCCTGATGAATGGATTGTTGAGAGTAAATCCTTGAAGTTATATTTAACATCGTTCCGAAATCACGGCGATTTTCATGAGGCATGTACGGTTGGGATTGGCAAGCGGTTGGTCAAAGAACTGAGCCCTCATTGGCTGCGGATCGGTGGATATTGGTATCCGAGGGGTGGTATCCCCATTGATGTTTTTTATCAATTTGGGGACAAGCCTAAAGGCCTATGGGTGCCGGATCAAAATGTGCCACCCTACCGGGGTCGGGGATAGAATTAAGCCTGAAATGCCGGTGAAATAATGGCTATATTGTCGCCTGTAAACATGTTAGGCCCTGCTCGTTATGTTTGGGTTGTGTATGAGAAAGTCATTATTAGGCGCTTTGGCCTTGCTGTGTATGCAGGCGCCGCCCGCATCGGCTGATGAAATTCGGCTTGGTGTCATGGTTCACAATGCAGATTTTTTTTCCGGGTTTCTTTTTTTGGGCCGCCGTGGGCAAGAAGACAGTATCTCGTTAAGCGCCGAATATGTCTGGGATTCTCCGGATTTTTTGTCCTGGGCACTGAAAGCCAGACCTTATGTTGGCGGGTCTTTAAATTTGGCTGGCAATACGTCCCACGCCGGGGCAGGTCTTTTATGGCGCCAAGGGTTTTTGAACAAATTTTACGCCGAATATGCAGTTGGTGTCGTCGTGCACAATGGGAGTACACGAATCCCTCGCCTGACACCTCCTGTTGATCCGGTTGAGCGGGCAAATAGGATCCGACGTCTGAATACGGAGATACAATTTGGTTCCAGAGTGTTATTTCGTCTGCAGGCGGCATTGGGCTATAGATTTAATGAAAAATGGGCTGGTGAAATCGTCTATGAACATTTAAGCCATGCTCAATTGTTTGGTCGGATAAATCAAGGTAGCGACAGTTTCGGTTTCCGGGTCTCACGCCGATTTTAATTCTCGGTTTTGCATGTAAAAAAGGATAATTTAGTGGCAAATGTTGTTGTGGTTGGCTCTCAGTGGGGTGATGAGGGCAAAGGAAAAATTGTTGATTGGTTGTCATCACGCGCCGATGTGATTGTCCGTTTCCAGGGCGGGCACAATGCGGGCCATACATTGGTTGTTGACGGTAAGGTTTATAAATTAAGCCTCTTGCCGTCGGGCGTTGTTCGGGGCGGGAAATTATCCGTCATTGGCAATGGGGTTGTGGTTGACCCTTGGGCTTTGATTGACGAAATGGCGCGTGTCAAGAAACAGGGCATTAAGATAACACCGGAGAATTTGGTGATTTCTGAAACGGCGACACTCATCTTGCCGGTTCACGGGGAGCTTGATGCTATTCGCGAAAACCGGGCGGACGGGGTTAAAATTGGCACGACCAAGCGCGGTATTGGCCCGGCCTATGAAGATAAAGTGGCGCGGCGTGCCATCCGTATTTGCGACCTGGCGGATGAAGCGGGCCTGGAGGCCCGGGTGGCAAATATGCTGCATCACCATAATGCCTTGCGTAAGGGCTTGGGGCATGAGCCGCTTGACGGGGATATCTTGGTGGCAAAATTGCTTGAAATTGCTCCGAAAATTCTACCATTTGTAGGCCCTGTCTGGCACCGTCTTGATAAAGCAAGCCGGGCTGACAAGCGGATTTTGTTTGAGGGCGCGCAAGGGGCCATGCTTGATATCGACCACGGGACCTATCCTTTTGTCACCTCGTCCAATACTATTGCCGGCCAAGCAGCAGGGGGCAGTGGCATGGGGCCACGGGCGCTTAATTATGTATTGGGAATTACCAAAGCCTATACTACCCGCGTCGGCGAAGGGCCGTTTCCGACAGAACTCCACGACGATATCGGCCAGAGGCTCGGCGAGCGGGGCCATGAATTTGGTACCGTAACCGGCCGTCAGCGCCGCTGTGGCTGGTTTGATGCGATTATGGTGCGCCAAGCGGTTATTACGGGTGGCATTGACGGCATTGCCCTGACCAAGCTGGATGTTTTGGACGGGTTTGCCGAACTTAAAATCTGCATTGGTTACAAATTGGGCGATCAACGTTTGCGCCGCCTGCCTGCTGGCGCGGCGGCTCAGGCTGCGGCTGAGCCGATTTACGAAAGCATGGAAGGTTGGTCAGGTTCGACCGCCGGTGCGCGCACCACGGCTGAGCTGCCCGCCCAGGCGATTAAATATATCCGCCGTATTGAAGAATTGATCGGTGTTCCTGCTGCCATGATCTCGACATCTCCTGAGCGCGAAGATGTTATTTTAATGCGCGACCCGTTTAAGGCATAGGCTTGCTAAGGTATAGGCTTGGTCGCCTTGATAAGATCAGCAAGGTCGCGGGTGGTTTTTTGCACAAGAGCCATGTCATCCCCCTCGACCATAACCCGGATCAGCGGTTCTGTGCCAGAGGCCCGCACCAAAACGCGGCCCTTATTGCCCATTTGCGCTTCGGCGTCCTTGATCGCTGATTTTACATAAGGTGTTTCAAGCGGGCTTTTGCCACTAAAACGGACATTTTCCAGCAATTGCGGCACCGGGGTAAACATGGACAGAACTTCGCTGGCCGGTTTTTGCTGACGGACAATTTCGGCCAAGACCTGCAAGGCGGCAATGGTTCCGTCGCCTGTTGTGGCGAAATCGGTCATCAGGAGATGCCCGGATTGTTCGCCGCCAAAATTGTAATTGTGTTGTCGCATATAGGCCGCTACATGACGGTCTCCCACCGGGGTGCGGATTAAGTCCAGCCCGGCGTCCCCTAAAACCCGTTCCAGGCCGAGATTGGACATAACTGTGGCGACGATACCTGACTTGGTCAATTTCCCGGTTTCTTTCCAGCCCAGCCCGATCAGGGCCATGAGCTGATCGCCGTCAATAATATTGCCTTTCTCATCGCACATGATCAGGCGGTCAGCATCGCCGTCCAAAGCAATGCCAATATCAGCTTTGTGGGCGAGGACAGCTTCGGACAAGGCTTTTGTCATTGTTGAGCCGCACCCATCATTAATATTGATACCGTCAGGGGCCACGCCGATGGAAATCACTTCGTCAGCTCCCAATTCCCAAAGGGTGGTGGGGGCCGTGAGATAGGCTGCGCCGTGGGCGCAATCGACGACAATGCGCAATCCATCAAGCCGCATTGTTTTTGGGAATGTCGCTTTGACAATTTCCACGTACCGGGCTTGGGCATCTTCATAGCGCTTAACACGACCCAAATGTTCGCCGCTTCGCAAGCCGTCATTCCAGCCTTCATGCATTAATTGTTCAATTGCATGCTCGGCTTCATCGCTGAGCTTGCGGCCATCGGGGCCAAAAAGCTTGACCCCATTGTCAAAAAATTGATTGTGGGATGCCGTAATCATCACGCCCAAATCGGCGCGTAATGTGCGGGTCATCATGGCAACGGCAGGGGTCGGCAGAGGGCCAAACAATTTGACGTCCATACCCACGGATGTAAACCCAGCCACCAGGGCCGGTTCAATCATATAACCTGAAAGCCGTGTATCCTTGCCAATGACGACGCTATGACGACGCCCATTATCGGCCATAAAATACTTCCCCGCCGCCATGCCGAGCCGCAGCACATTTTGCGGTGCCATATTGCCTTGATTGGCAAGGCCGCGAATGCCGTCAGTTCCGAAGTATTTTTTTATCATAATTGTCGCATTTTCTTGCAAGACACTGAGGTCATTGTCTTTATCTTTTACCAGAACGTGCAGGACGAATTTAATAAACTCAAGCTTTTTCATGGTTCTGAAGATAATCGATTACAGTTTTTATGTATTCTGTGCTATAATGAGGTGGAGGGGTTGGTTTGCGCAGTGATAAGCGTGTTAATCAACATGCTTAATGCTCGGTAAATTGGGGTTTAATTATATTTTATCCCTTTGCCCCTATATGTTTGTTTCATGGTGGGACGGGATGAATTTCATTTATTCTCACCAAACCTTGGCGATGCAGTTTCAATGCGGCTTGGGTTGGTGTAAGGTGCTTAGAG
>QIKS01000165.1 GCA_003233025.1 Hellea balneolensis
GCGAGGTGCATCCGGGTTATACATCGATATTGCGGCTTCTGTTATCAATTGCATGCGTTCGGTATGCTCATCCATCACTATAATAAATTCGGTGTGTGGTTCACGATCATTGGAACAGAATTCATCTAGCCTTTTAATGGCTTCTTTCAATACGAATTTGTATAATGTTTTCGAGTTATGGTCTTCCGGCAAGCGCCGCGTCTCCACACCTACATAGAAAACAAATCCGCCACATTTTTCTATTTTATTGAGCAAGCGGTTCGTAAATTTCCTGAGCTCCGGGTACGCTTCAATATTTCGAGCCGTGTATAATGCGGCTCCTTTCTTCTCCCATTGCGCAGGATGAGTGTCAGTACGCGCAATTTCCCACTTTAATAATTTGCACTTCATTTTGAAGAACCAAGTTCCAAACCCTCGCACCTCGTTTGCTGGTAAGACTTAGCCAGCGAGGCCAAAAACTGGACTATCATTGTGTTTGGGATGCGTCCGTGATATATATGGCCCTACATGGCCAAATTCGTCTAAATACGCTATATACAGTTTTTAGCCCTCCCACGGTTCTAAGCCAAAAGCACGAAAACCCACGTCTAGGACGTGGGTCTCGGAAAGAGGGCAATAGAAATATACTGCGCCTCAATTTGCAATATAGGGGTGAAAGGTTATAGAGTCAATAATAGAAAGCCCCACAAAATTAACCTCCCCTTAACCTCATTACGCAGATTTAACCTTTGCCACAAAATGGCCTTATTTGCGCCCTCTTTAGGCCAAGATGGGGGTGGATAAGGGTTTCACTGATCGGAAGGCAGATAAACGCGGTTTTTTCAGCCCCCCAGCCCCCGGGTTTTTTAGCCTTCCGGTCACTTTTCCCACGTTAAATAAACCCTGTCGCTTCCCACGCGGCAGGGTCTTTTGTTACCTTCGTCTTGCCTCATCCCGTTTACGGGCAAGGTTATCGCATATGACATATTACGGCGTGATTATTTTGGCTATATCATCTTGCCCTCCCCCTTGAGGGGGGAGGTGCCGGAACGCAGTGGAGGCGGTGGGGGTGCGGCGGCAAAGCCGCCAATTAAAAATGCAAATAATTGGCTTGGCACAAACTGCAGTGCTGCTTTGGCTTCGCCAATCACCCCTATCGACTTCCGCTTCGCTCCAGCCACTTCCCCCCTCAAGGGGGAAGACAAAATAAGTAAGACTGTCTCTATTTGCTTTTCTCTCCTTTGAGCCATATGCGATAGCCCTGTGTTTACGGGGCGAGGGAAAAGTGTTAAGGGGTATAGGTGGCGGCGCTTAGGATCGGGCCGCCGTGGCTGGCCTGAACCAAGACGGCGAAGGCTTCGCCTTGGGCCGGCATGTCGAGTTGGGCGGTGAGGCCCTTGCTTTTTGTCCAGCCGGAAAGTGGTTTGCAGTTTTTGACCACATTGACCAACTTAATGGTGCGTCCGTGATTTTCACCGCGTTTTACGGGTACGGCCTGTTCGCCAACCTTATATGTGACCAGCATGATCTCTGTCCCGGACGGGAAATCTTTGCCGCCCACACGCAAGTCAAGCCGGTCGCCGTTAGGAGATATTTGGATATTGTTCTGCGAGACGGGCAGAGTTTGAGACCGGACTTGCCGTTTGGTGTAGCGGGATTTATGTTTGGCCCCGTTAATGACCAATTGGGGTGTATAGACTTGGCCCATAAATTGTTGGCCATAGGCGCGCTGGCGGGCGGAAAATTCCGGCTTGCCGAAAGTGTCTTTCCAGCCCAGATAATCCCAGTAATCGACGCTGTAAGACAGGGTCAGGATATTATCATCTGTGGCGGCAAGGTCGCGGGTAAATTTATTGGCCCGCGGGCAGGACGAGCAGCCTTGTGAGGTAAACAGTTCCAATACGGTGCCGGGATAGTTTACCGCAGCGTCGGACGGCCCCGCCAAAGCGGTGTGCACTAAAAATAGTGGCAGAAACAGTGCCAATAATATTTTTCCAGCTCTCATAAATCTGTGTTTACTAAAGCATATACCTAAATACCAGACACTCTTACATCACATGGGCGTGAATAGCGTATTGGCAAATGGCGCGAACGCTCTTAGACTCCTATTCATGACCAAAGACTTGTTTCGCAAAGAGGCCATCCGCCACCGCACCCGTGCCCTGTTTGGCGACGTGATTTTGGCCGCGCCCCTGTCCACATGGCTAATCACCGGATTGCTTATGGTGATTATGGGCGGGGTGATTGCCTTTGGACTGTTGGGAACGATTGACGGGGTTCCCATTTGGCGCTGGGCTTTGGGGAAATGAGTCTTCTGTCGCGCAAAACCCTGCCTGTTGTGCTCCAGACCGAGGCAACCGAATGTGGGTTGGCCTGTCTGGTGATGATTGCCCGTTATCACGGCCATGATATTGATCTCAACGCCCTGCGCAAAACCGCGTCTGTGTCGCTGAAAGGGGCGAGCCTGAAGCAGGTGATGGCGACGGCGGGGACATTGCATCTGTCGTCGCGGCCCTTGCGGGTCGAGCTTGCGCAAATGCACAAATTACAAATGCCGGCCATATTGCATTGGGATCTAAATCATTTTGTTGTGCTTAAAAAGATCAAGAACGGCAAAGTGCATTTCATTGATCCGGGGCGGGGTCTGCGGGTGATGGCGGTGGAAAAAGTATCGGATCATTTTTCCGGCGTGGCGCTGGAACTGTCTCCGGCCGCCGATTTTAACAAGCTGGAAAACCGGCTCAAGCCAAAACTGTCCGACCTGTGGCAAAAAATGACCGGCATGAAGCGGGCGATTTTACAAACCCTGAGCCTGTCGGTTATCTTGCAATTGGTGGCGCTGGCCGCCCCGTTTTATCTGCAATTGGTTGTCGATAAAGCTATCGGGACGGGTGACCAAAACCTGCTGTTTGCTTTACTGGTCGGGTTTGGCGGGCTGGTGGTGATCCGCGCCGCGTCCGAGGCCATTCGCGGTTGGGCCATTCTAGTCTATGGTAACCAGATGTCGTTTCAGATGATCGGCAATATCTTTCGCCACCTGATCCGCCTGCCCACCAGCTATTTTGAAAAACGGCATGTGGGTGATATTATTTCGCGCATTGGCAGCGCCCGCCCCATACAGGAAGCGCTGACAGAATCCGTCGTGGCCATATTGCTCGACGGGGTGATGGCGGTGCTGACGCTGATTGTTCTGTTTGTTTATTCACCGCTCCTCGGCGGAATTGTTCTGGCCAGTGTTGCCATATTGGCGCTCGCGACCTTGTTGATATACCCACAGCTTCGGCGCACCGAGGAAGAAGCCATCGTCACCAAGGCCATCGAGAACACCCATGTGATCGAAAGCATCCGCGCCTCGACCACGGTTAAACTGTTTGGCCGCGAGGCGGCGCGCGAGGCGGCCTGGCGCAATCTGTTTGCCGACACCATCAATGCGACCACCAGCCACGGCAAATGGCTGGTAGCCCAGAAATTTTTTGAAACGCTGATGACCGGTTTGCAAATCGTTGTCGTGGTTTATTTCGGCGCCAAAATGATTATGGGCGAGGCAAGTGTTTTCACCCTGGGCATGTTGTTCGCATTTTTGGGTTATCAACGCCATTTCACCGACAGTGTCACCCGGTTTTTACAAGAGGGAATAAAATTCCGTCTCCTGTCCCTGCATCTCGACCGGTTGGCCGATATTGTTTATGAGGATAGTGAAGAGGCGGCGGTGCTGACTGAAACCCCTGCCAAAATCAAAGGCGCAATCAGCGTCAAGAATGTCAGCTTCCGTTATTCGGACAATGATCCGTGGGTTTTGAAAAATTTAAACATGGAAATCAAAGCAGGTAGCCTAACCGCGATTACAGGCGTGAGCGGCGGCGGCAAAACCACATTGATGAAATTGATACTGGGTCTGTACCCGCCAAATGCAGGGGTGATCGAAATCGACGGCAAGCCACTTGACGAAGTTGGTATGGCACAGTGGCGCTCGCAAATCGGGGTGGTGATGCAGGACGATAAATTGCTTTCGGGCACCATCGCCGACAATATCAGCTTCTTTGATCCGCAGGTGGATTTGCAAAAGGTTTACCGCGCCGCCATCGCCGCCCAAATCCATGAGGACATCATCGCTATCCCCATGAATTATTTGTCCATGGTTGGGGATATGGGCAGTGTGTTGTCGGGCGGGCAGCGGCAAAGGGTGCTGCTGGCCCGGGCGCTTTACCACGATCCAAAACTGCTGTTTCTGGACGAAGGCACGGCCAATCTTGACCCAAAAACCGAGAAAAAAATCGCCGATGTTTTGCAAGAAATGACCATAACCCGCATCGTCGTCGCCCACCGAAAGCAACTAATCGGGCGATCTGACGCGGTTTTTACAATAAAAAAACAATGAATGAATCCCTGTTTTATAGGGGTTATTGTCATTTTTACCCGTTTTTATGCTTTTTTTGATTGAAAAACCCTTATTAATCAAATACTTACCATAATTAGTAACACTTTCGTTGCTGATAAAAAGAACTGGGGATATTCATATGCGTGAATTAACCTTGGCAGAAATTGAAATCGTAACGGGCGGACGCCCTATTATCGTTGAATGGTAACTTTTTAGGTTATCATTTAGTCGATTTTTTTGTATGTGTGGGCTCTTGCGGATACGCAGGGCAAACGGTTTTACCCATCTTTTATTAATATGATTGTGCTAGCTTTGCCTGATAATTTAGGCTTGCAGGGTGGGCATGACGACTACAGATACAAATATATTTGTCCGGGTATGTGGTTTGGCACGACCGTTTTTGGTCGCTCTATGGCTATATTCTATCTGCCTGTTTCCCAATATTGCCAATGCGCAAGCCCAGGCCGGGCTAAGCGATGAGGTAAAAACCAAAGCCGTCAAGATTGCCAAACAGATCGAAGCCAATAATTTGATTGTCGACACCTCCCTTTCGATTGAAAGTTTAAACTTGCAGGTAATGCCGCCCGAACAAAGGCTTGTTTTATTGCGTTTCTTGGCAATGGATGCCCTAAATTTGCGGAATGCTCTTGATTGGGCAGAAATTGTTTCCCTTTATTCTGATGAAGCCAACCACCAAAACAATGCCCGCGATATTGATATTGCCAAGGTTTATCAGCTCTTTGCTTTAACCGCAGATCTCGACATTGAATCAGGTGATGCTAAACAAATATTTGGGCAACTAGAAGCCTATAGCCAACATGATGACTGGTTTGTTGCCAATCGGGCCGGGTTGTTTTTAGCGGTCTATAATGGTCAAAATTTAAAACTCGGAACGGCACTCAATCAGGCCCAAGCCGCTCTTCATTTGATTCCACAAGAGCTCGGCAACGATATTTCTGAAGCTTCTTATGAAACCAATGACATTATCGCCTATTTGCACGGTTTGCTCAACAACCCGGAACTTATGGTTAGTGCGACTGAACATGTTATCCGGCAAGGTCAGGGTTTGGGGCGTCAAATCGATGGTATTGGTCATATTAGCAATCTGATTTACGTTTTTGAAAAATGGCGGGAATATGAAACGGCTTCCGAGCTGGCAGGTATTCTTATCGAGTTTAGCGAAAAAAATAATCTTGATACCAATGGCATTGCCTATTTGCGCTATGGGCAAAGCCTGAACAATATTGCTCAACATAAAAAAGCGGCCAAATATCTACAAAAAGCCCTGCTTGCTGAAGAAAACAACCGATTGCGACTGGCTCTGGAATCCCAACTTGCGATTTCTTTCGCCGGCATGGGCGATATTAAAGCCGCGAAAGCCAGTTTTAAACGGTTTGATGATCTGAGTTCCAAAGTTGACATTAATACGGCCGGATTTGCCAAACGGCGTTTGCAGGCAGAAGCCCTGTTGGCGGTCGGTCGCAACAATGCCGCCCGTACCTATGATTTGATGAACCAGCGCCTAGACAATGAATTGCGGTCGACGTTTAAGCGCATTGACCGCACAACCCAAATCCAATTGGCCGAATTACAAAACTCCAAAGAGCGGCAAATAGAGCGCGAAACCGCCGCCGACCGGGAAGCGGAACTCAAACAAAAAGAAATTGAAGCCCAACAGCGTATTTTGTTGCTTTTATTGGCCCTAGCGATTTCGCTTGTCGTTGCGCTTGTTAATACAATCATAGCCAACAAGAGCTTGAAAAAAGCCAACAAAGAGGTGGTGGAGGCCAACAAGCTTGCGGTTTACGCCGCAGAAGCTGGCGATAGGGCCAAATCACAGTTTTTATCCGTTATGTCACACGAAATTCGCACGCCTCTTAACGGGATAATAGGGATTGCTGATCTATTATCCGAACACGGAGATACAAAACAGTTACGGGATCAGAACAAAATAATATTGCAGTCAGGGAAAAACCTGCTCGATCTACTCACGGGGATATTGGATATGTCACAAATGGAATCAGGAAATTTGAAAATCGTTACCGCACCGGTTGATGTTAGACAAATTGCCGACACAATCTATCAGACTTGGTTGGCAAAAACCGATCCGGACAAGGTTATCTTCACGTGCCATACAGACGAAAATGTACCTCGTGATTTGATGATGGATAGTATCCGTGTCAAACAAGCGCTTAATAACCTTGTGTCAAATGCCGTCAAATTCACCCAAGAAGGCCGGATCCATATCCATATTACCCTGGACGAACCAACGAATGCGGATCATAATCATACGCTGACTATGGTGGTTGCGGACACGGGCGTGGGTATTGACAAAAAAGTGCAAAAAGACCTGTTCCGGCCATTTGTACAGGCGGACAGTTCCATGACCCGCGCCCATGACGGTGCCGGTATCGGCCTGACAGTAACCCGTGGTCTGGCCCGGTTGATGGGCGGGGACGTGACAATGAAATCCCGGGCCACCCGCGGTTCCATTTTTACTCTCAGTGTCAAAACCTCCAGCGCCGCAGACGTAGGGCTTGATCAAAAAACAAATCAACCTGTTTTCGAAATTGTGCCAAGCTCAGCACAAAAAGTCGACTTCACGCCTGCTGTCACATTGGAAACCCTTAAGGCAGCCCGCGCCAAGCAAGAAGAAATACTGCGCCAGAACGCCGAGGCTGAAAACGTCCAGATACAAACGGTTTTATCAGCAAGTTCGCTACCACCTAAAAAACCTGATACCAGTGACCTCAATGAACTTTTACCCGCAGCTTCAGGCCATGGAGATTATACCGAACCACCTGTCCTAGCAGACACGCCAAGGACAGCCATGGTCGGAGAACTCCCCGATGTGGAGCTGGAAACCGTGCCACTCCCTCACCGCGGCGCCTTTACGAGGCGCGCGGAGCGGCGCAGTCAAGACACGGTTTCACCTGACCAGCTTGGAGGCTTAAACATTTTGGTTGTCGAGGACCTTTTGGTCAATCAGGAAGTCTTACGCTCTCTGCTCGAGCCGGTTGGCTGTACTGTTAGCGCAGCTCTGGACGGTCAGGAAGCCATCGACCTTATGCAAACCCAGGTGTTTGATGTGGTGCTTATGGACATCCGCATGCCGGGCATGGACGGGATTGAAGCCACCGAACATATCCGCAAAAATCCGGGCCCGCACCAGAGCGTCGCGATTATTGCCCTGACGGCTGATGCGTCTGCTGAAACAAATGCCCAATGTTTGGCTGCGGGCGCCGATGTGTTTTTGACCAAGCCCGTGATCGTCAGCGAACTGTTCGCTTCGATCCGCTTCGCCCGTCAAAAACAAAAGCGTCTCCAAGACAACGCCCTGTCGGCATAAATTGTAACCCCGTTTGAATTGACAGCCGGGCTGAAGGGGCTACACCTGCCCCTATGATCACAACACTACCCCTATATCAGGTTGACGCCTTTACAGACAAACTGTTTGGCGGCAACCCGGCGGCCGTCATTCCCGTTGATAAATTTCCCGCCGCCTCACTAATGCAACAAATCGCACTGGAGAATAATCTCTCCGAAACCGCCTTTATTGAGCCGCGTAAAGACGGTAGCTTTAACCTACGCTGGTTTACGCCCGCGATGGAGGTCGAATTTTGCGGCCACGCCACAATCGCCAGCGCCCATGTTTTAATTGCCGAGATGGGCACTGACGCCCCAATTATTTTCCACACCCAAATTGGCCCGCTTACGGTTGACATAGCCCGGCAGGGCTACACATTGCACGCCCCCAATTATGCCATGAGCGAAATTGAGCAGGGCGAAGATACAAAGGCAGTTTTCGAAACTGATATTCTTGGCATTTATCATGCAACAAATAATATCTATGTCGAGTTTGAAGATGAAAAATCCGTGCGTGAGTTTACTCCCAACATCGCCGCGATCCGGGCTTTATGCGAAAGCCGCAACCAGCTTGCGCTTAGCATTATGGCCGTCAGCGACGCCGGGTCAGACTTTGATTTCGTGTCCCGCCACTTTGCCCCCTTGTTTGACATTGACGAAGATCCGGTTACGGGCTCCGTCCATTCCGCCCTCGCACCCTTCTACGCCAAGACATTAGGTAAATCTGTAATGACCGCCTGCCAGTGCTCGGCCCGCAGCGGCGTGCTGCATCTAAAAGTCCTCAAAGATGAAGTCCAAATCACCGGCCAAGCCGTCACCTATCTACGGGGCCAAATTTCTCTAACAGACTAGGGTCTGTGGACATTTAGGATTCCCAAATCAGTTTAAATGTGATTCAAGCTTCCTTTTAGGAGGTTTACTATGCGCGAAGAGCGTTT
>QIKS01000113.1 GCA_003233025.1 Hellea balneolensis
GTATATATGGTAATATCTATCACTATTGTCGTGAGCCCCATGATCAGCATTTGCGGAATTATTTCGGCGTTTAAATTAATGAATTGCGGCAAAATAACTGCAAAATATAGCAAGGTTTTGGGGTTTGAAAATCCGACGATGAACCCTTTAGAAAATAGGGTGAGGCGTTTCTCTTTTCTGCCTTGCGCGATTTTTAACCCGCCCGATTTGCTGAAAATGGCTGACATGCCTAAATAAACCAAATACGCAACCCCGACCCATTTGATAATAGAAAAGAGCAGGTGGGACGCAATGATTAAGGATGCAATACCCGTTGCTGACAGTACAAAATAAACGACATTGGCAAAGGCAACCCCGAAAACGCCAAAGATTGCATATTTTACACCATTACCCGATCCTTGCGCGGCAACAACAATAGCTGTGGGGCCGGGCGAAGCCACCACCACAATTGTTGTCATTGCAAATAATATAAAAACTGCCAATTCCATTTTGTATACCCTTTCAGATTGCGTATCTTTCTATGGGCGACATTAGTCTTATCTTGGTGCCAAAACCACCAGCACTACGTCGGCGCGCCCGGAAAATTTCCAGTAATGACAGAGGGGGGAAACTGCCCTATTGTGGGAACATGTATAGACTTGATGAAAAAGATCACCGCCTCATTCTGGCTTTAAAAAAGAATTGCCGCGCCAGTCTTGTGGCTTTGGGACGCGACATTGGTTTGTCGCGAAGCGCGACCCATGACCGAATAACGCGGCTAGAGGAATTGGGCATCATCATAGGATACACGGTTATAATTGATGAAAACACAACGCCCATGACACGGGCATTCCTGACAATTAAGCTGGAAGCTGGGTTTGAAAACAGCGTTACCACAAATATGATTGCAGAAAAAACAGGCGTAAGATCAACATATTGTTTGTCAGGAGATATAGATCTGATTGCTTATTGCGAATGTACAGATATCGCAAGCTTGGGCGTGTTAAGGGACGAAATATCGTCAATCAAAGGCGTCGCAGAAATCCACACCCGAAATATTTTTTCGTCTAGCAATAATTAAACAATTTAAATACGGTTTACCGCGAGCAGATAAGACTTTGCGCAGGCGGGACGGCGGGGTAAGTAAAGACCATGAAAAACCTGATCACCGATATCGCTGGCCTGAAAATTGGCAATGCCCATGATGGCACCGTTCGCACGGGCGTGACGGTTATCTTGCCGGACGCGCCAGCCTTGTGCGCCGTTGACGTGCGCGGCGGCGGGCCGGGCACACGCGAAACTGACGCGCTGGGGGATAGCGGATTGATTGAACGGGTTCACGCGATTGTATTGGCGGGAGGCTCGGTTTACGGGCTGGACGCGGCATCGGCCGTGACGGCCGCATTGGGGGCAAGGGGCGTTGGTTATGAGGCCGCGCCTGCGCCCGTACCGGTTTCGCCGATTGTGCCTGCTGCCATTCTTTTTGACAATGCCAATGGCGGCAATAAAGCATGGGGCGAGGAGCCGCCCTTTGCCCGGCTGGGCCGCGAAGCTTTAGGTGCGATCGATGCCCCTCTGCAACTGGGTAATGCGGGCGCCGGTTATGGGGCCACGGCCGGTTTGTATCCGGGGGGCCTTGGCAGTGCATCGGAGCGGGTCGGTGATATTACTGTCGCCGCCCTCATTGCCGCCAACCCTGTCGGCTCGCCTTTCATGCCCGGCACAGACTGTTTTTGGGCTTGGCCTTATGAACAAGAGGGTGAATTTGGCGGTGTCCGCCCGCCGCAAAATTATAGCTGGCAAGAGCCGGTCGATACAAAATTATCCTTGTTAAGGGGCCCAGGTGCCGCCACCGTCATTGGCGTTGTCGCCACCGACGCCCAATTGTCACAAAAAGAATTGCGCCGCCTTGCCGTCATGGCCCAAGACGGTATCGCCATGGCCGTACAGCCCTCACATACCCCCCTGGACGGCGACACTATATTTGCGCTCAGTACGGAAAAGCAGGCTATGGACGGTCCGCGCCCCACCGCTATATCCGAACTTGGTGCCGCGGCAGCCCGCGTCGTCGCCCGGGCCTTGTCACGCGGTGTCTACGCAGCGTAAAATGCGCTTGCATTCAACTGGCAAATAGGCTTTAAGGCGCATCTGCTTCGGCAATATGCACTGGTAGCTCAGTTGGATAGAGTACCTGACTACGAATCAGGGGGTCGGGGGTTCGAATCCTCCCCAGTGCGCCATTATACTCCCCATAGAATCAGCTAACACACTGAAAACATTCACTTGTTTTCCCGCAATGTCCCGCGACCCCCCAATTACTCGCGCATTTGTGGTACAGTTTGTGTAACAGAATGTGATACACTATGGCGGCAATGAGAGACTTAAACCAATATTTACAGTGTCGTAGCGGGCATTGGCATTATGTGCGCCGTGTACCAGTTTGTTATACACAATGGGATACAAGGGGTGTAATTCGAACTGCGCTGCGCACAACGTCCATAGAAGTCGCCCGTTCTAGGCGGGATTCATTGTGTGAAGCCGACGAGCATTTTTGGGCTTCATTAGAGGCTTCTCTTGATGATGTGGACGGTGAATTAAAGCTAGGTTCTCAATCAAAAGTGCGAGCGCGGTATAAGGCCGCTTGCGGGCGAGCAATGGCGCGGGGTTTTGTCTACACGCCCGCTAATGAACTGGCACAAACTCCAGAATTATCGGACTTGATTGAACGCATCATGCAGGTCGGGAATAAGACCAAAAATAAACAGCAAGAAGCGGAAGCATTGCTTGGCGGGGCAAATATGCCCAAAGTCAAATTAAGCACTGCGTTTAAGGTTTATTGCGACCGTATAGCCATTGGAGAGGTCGTCAATAAATCTGATGCGCAGAAGAAAGCATGGAAAAAGGCCAAGCTAAGAGCCGTCAATAATTTCATAAAAATAGTTGGCGATATACATATGGACAGTCTTGAGCGCACCCATGCGCGACAGTTTTATAATTGGTGGGGAAAGCGGCTATTGCCCAAAGACGGGAAGCAAGGGCTAAATCCGAACAGCGCAAATCGTGACCTTGGCAACCTTAGAAAGCTGTATCGTGAATATTGGGAATATGAGGGGCAAGAAGAACGGCAAAACCCGTTTAGAAAGCTACGCTTCAAAGATAAGAGCATTGCCGAAACGCCGCCATTTCCCGATAAATGGGTTCAGAGTAAAATTTTGCGACCAAATGTGTTTGACGGGCTAAATAATGAAGCGCGTTTGCTAGTTTACGGATTAATAGAAACGGGTTGCAGGCCGAGCGAAATTGCAAACCTGTTGCCAGAGAACATTTGCCTTAACCACGAAGTACCGCACATAAAAATTAAACCCCATATGGAACGAGAGTTAAAAAGCATGGCCTCAAACCGTGTCATTCCACTCGTAGGAATTTCGCTCGAAGCATTCAAGAAAGCGCCAGATGGTTTTCCGCATTACCGAGATAAGAGCGCTCTTTTATCCGCATCTTTGATGAAAGCGTTTCGTGTGCGCGGACTTATGCCAAGCGGAGGGCATAAAATATATTCATTCCGCCATTCATTTGAAAAACGTATGCTAGAAGCAGGGCTGGACTATGGCCTGCGCTGTTTGCTCATGGGGCATAAAAACAATCGTCCCTCTTATGGTGATGGTGGCTCATTGGAATATAGACAAAATGAACTTTTAAAAATCGCGCACCCAATTTCAAAGGTGCTCATTCAAAACCTGTAGAGCCACAATATTTAGCCAACCGCGCAGACCGTGACTGCCGCGCTTTTAGCTCTTTTTCCAGCCGAGAAAAAATAGGCCAATACACATCCCCATAATTAGCCACAAGGTCAGCCGCAATCCGAGTCGCCGCCTCTATGTCCTCTAAAGCAATATTATCCATCCGCTATTTTACCACTTTTACGCCAAAATTTCAAAGAGTTTACAGGGCGCTAAAATGAGGGTAGCGGTACATAGAGAGAGGTAGAAGGAGGAAATTGGGGGGTTAGGATTTTGTACCTTGAACGGATGGTTCATTGCCTAACTTCATTCGTAGCAAATCAAATGGGCCACCATTATCGAAATGAAACTGTTTAAACCCTAAAATTTTAGAGAAAAATGCTTCGTCTAATTCAGCCCTAACAGCATCTTTTGTAATTTCATTAAACGGCTTCAGGGGGCGTTGTTTGAAATCGTCAAATATCTTAGCCGCAACATCCAACTGTTTTATGGTAAGGCTATCAATATCGAGGACGGGTAATGATGTAAGAGCAGTTTTTACTATATTTCCCCTACCAGCTTGCTGTTTGTTTGCATGCCACCAATAAAGCAATAACCCAACACTTGTATTTCCCCACAGCGTTAGCGCTTTTTCTTTTTTCAAATCATTGAGATTAACACTTAACCACGCCCTACCACCAATGGCTCTTCTTGTTGTCAACTGAAACGCGGTAGATTGGCTGTTAAAGCGAAAGTTCTGATTAAAGTGACAATAGGATGCGGTTGATAAAGCATCTTGAGCTTTTTTGTTTATACGATGTTGAAAATCACTATCTTCGACACTGCAAACAACTCCCGACCTGTCATGCTCAAATTGAATGCACCGCTCTTCATCCGCATTGTGAGCCCATAGGATAGGGTAAGTTACTGAATTATCCCCGTCTGATTTTTCCAATTCAAACGGCCCTCTTGGCTTACTACCATTTTTGCCAGACACATCGGCATGGTATGGACCAAATGCCGCTATTTTTTCTAATGAGCACATTTTTAATTTAACTTTATCACGGTCTTTCATACTGGGAAGCCAGAGAGTGGAATTGTTTTCGAGTTGATATGCCGACTGAGCCAAAGAAAAATCGCGGATACTATTTAGCTTAAACTCACGCCCAATGTTTACATCTGCATTTGCTACATATCCAACATTTTCACCCCCAAGTAAAATATTGGTGCCGCCGTAAGGCCCATCTTTTATTGTTCGCAAAGCAGGTGATTTTATTAGCAGGCATACTTGTCTGGCTATTTCGGACGAGGAAACTTTGGAGGTAGGTTTTTTGTAAAGGGTAATAAAGTTTGCAAACTTTGATCCCGCATCATTCCTTACGCCTGTTATCAAACATTCTCCCATTCCTGTATCGGCCGAAAAAGAAGAATCATGTTGCCCCTTACCGCAAATTGATACGAAAACTAGTTTATCATACTTTTTAATCAGGACATCTCTTGTTGCCTGCCACGACGTGCCAGACATCAAACTTAGAGGCATGACAAGCGCTATGGTTCCGCCTATTTTAACTTTCCTATCAGCAACCACAAAAAACGTACTTGCGAGCCCCGCATTTCCATGTGCCGAACTACCTTCAGTAAGTTTTTTACTTTTCTTTGACATAAGCCGTTGGTCTTTATCGGGAACGTCAAAGGCAGCAAACATTGGATTTGGCACACCAATTTTATCTGCTTCTTGCCCCGTATCCCTTACATAGGGAGGATTCATTATTACTAAGTCAAACGATTGATCTAATAATTCACCCCAAGTAGAAAACTTACCCTCGCCTGTTCCCCCGCTACTTTTCGATGTTATAGAAAGTGTTTCAAAGTTACCTTGCTTATCAAGTAAGTCGATTGAGCCAAGCCCTAAATGGCCATCGTCGGACTTCCCATATGGGACTGTGATAATTGAACTATCTTCATATTTCACAGTAGGCTGAACACCAGATAACATGGATGCCGTCAAATGGGCAGCAGCGGGAAGCACGTCGCAGCCGACTAAACCTCTGCTCATCATTGGAACATGTAAGTCCCTAGAATTGCCGCCATTGAGTTCGTGCAAATGGGAAATTCTAGAATATGCCGCAGAAAGTAAAGTTCCCGTTCCGCAAGCGAAATCTCCAATTTTCAGTTCTGATACAGATTTTGCTGAATCCCAACTAATTTGAGAAAAGCTATCTTCGCTATTGAGAGCCAACCCTACAAGCAAAGCCGCCGCCGATGGTGTTGTATAATAAGCCGCTAAAAACTTTCTGTCGGCGATTAGCTTTTGAAAAACTGACCCTGTTAGGTCATGGGATCTCGTAACTTGTTTTTCGACCAAGGTATCTGCACAGCTTGTTAAAACGTCAATCAACTGCTTGCATTCAGCAGGAGGAATTACGGATAAAATACGTTTTGAAATATCAAAAATAGGCCAATAATTAACTTCTAATATAATATTCCATTGTTTTATTACTGATACTTTATTCAATGAATTGTTGGCATCAAGTTCGGAGGTTGATTTTACGGAAATGAGCTTTCCGGGGCCATTCGCTAATTCAGATTGAAAAATGAAGGCGTTTATTATAATAGCCATCGCCATACGATAGGTTTGGTGATTGTTTGCTTGCTTTAGGCTTGAGCAAATACTTTCGATAACGCCTGGTTTGTTTTTCGCGATTTCTGACAATAAAAAAGCAGTGTCAGTAACACCTTCAGAAAGAATATTTGCAGCGTTTTCTATTACAGATTCAGGTATTGAACTTCTTTGACATAGCAATGCGAGATCAGACAAACTCCCAGATAGCCATCCTGTGTGAGGCCAGCGCGTGCAATCCTCTGGGGTAAGCCCTTCGTATAAAGCGTACTCAACATTCTCCAGTTTGAGTAATTCACTTATCAAGTCGGCGGCGTCACACTCCTTTATTTGCGAAGGTATCCTAACAGCAATGGAAGAGTATATTTCTCGGCCATTTTGTCTAAGCGCTTCCCCTAATCTTGATTTTGCTTCTATTTCTACTGTTGAAGCTGGTAAAAATTCTGTTTCAACAATTACTGGATATGCGAAAGGCTCGGCAATAATTATATCAGGGCGCCTGTTGTTTCCACGAAGTTTTTGCGTGTTTTCTGATGTGACGACCCCAGCTTCTCTCCAAGTTGACCGCATGCTTGATAGAATTTTTGCGATTGCATCGTTTACTGTCGGTTCAGTAAGCGCCATAAAATTACTTTCAATTACTTGTTAATATCTATTTTAAATCACTACTAGCATACACCAATAAATTGACAATGACATAGGTTGTTTGCTGACTTCGATGCACACGACATGTGTAAACACCTCTGCTCTGGCGTAATAATTGCATGACAATTTGTAATACCCGTAATTTATACAGGAGATTGTTATGGCAAGAACTGTGGAAAGCCCGTTTATGACAACGGAAGAAGCGGCTAGATATTTGCGCATTGAGCCGAAAACTTTGCACAATATGCGTTGGCGCGGGCAAGGCCCAAATTACCACAAACATGGCGGGCGCGTGTTCTACCATATCCGAGGTTTGTTGCGCTGGTCACTACGAAATAGGATTGGTTAAGCTCTTAATTTTGGCTTATATCCTGTTTTGCACATAGGCGCGGTATGTGGGTTTTGGGGTGGTTTTAGAGAAAATGTGTGCAGGGCAAGATAAAGGGACTGGCCCAAAATGGGCTAAGTCCTTGTCTGCACATCGTTTTTTGTGGCCCACTGAAAAATGGGTGGCCCACCGATTCGGCGCTATCGCCCATAGCGCCGAGGAAAAGTGCTGGCCCACGCCCCGCAACCCCCCAATTTCCTGTTATTTACTCTCTCTTCAACACATGTAATTTTGGGCATGATGAAAGCCTAGGTGTTCGCAATATTTGACTGCCAGAATATGAAAGGTGATTGTTATGAGGCGCGATAGTGATAACCCGTTTTCCATACGGCTTGGCTACCTAACTTCGTCAGATGGTAGCTTGCCCCACTTGATGAGCTTTGCAAAAAAGGTTGAGTGGGCCAGCAAGCAAATGGCAAAGAAAGAATTGCGAAGATCATATCGCGGACGCGCTCGCACCACCGCCGAAAAATATTTTGCGCGGCGCGTGATTGTAAAATTCAGTGTTGTCAAGATGGGAGGACGAGGCGGAGAAACGCAGCGGCTTCATTTGAAATATATCGAACGGGAAGGCGTTGGCCGGGATGAAGAACGCGGCGTTATTTTTGATCGCCGCAATGATGAAGCCGATATAGACGGGTTTAGAAAGCGCGGCCTTAAAGACAAACACCAGTTTCGCGTAATCATTTCTGCGGAGGACGCAAGAGAGCTAACCGACTTGCGGGCATTCACTTGTGATTTGATGTCGCAAATGGAAAGAGACTTGGACACCAAGCTCGATTGGGTTGCGGCAAATCATTATGACACCGGAACACCGCACACTCATATTGTGATTGGCGGCACAGATGAGATGGGGCAAACGCTTAAGATACCTCGCGGTTATATTTCATACGGTATGCGGTTTGAAGCCGAGAAAATTGTTAACATGGAGCTTGGCCCGATAGTTCAGCTTGAATATGGCAAACGGCTTGCCCGCGATATAGACAGGATGCGTTACACCCCGCTTGATAAAATAGTTCTTAGCCTAGCCGATGGCGACACCATTGATCTTTCCAAAACGCCCGAGCGCGGAACGGAGTGGGCGCGGCGCATTGTTGTGGCACGGCTTCGTAAACTAGCGCAAATGGCTATGGTCGAGCCGTGCAAAGGACGAAAATGGATTTTAGATAAGGACGTAAAAGGCCAGTTGATCAAACTTGGTTTGAATACAGACATACGCAAAACTTATGAAAAGGTTTTAGAGCAAACAGGTATTTCGCGCCCTAAAACTTTCAACCGAATTTATGATCCTTTAAAAACCAACAGCCGGCAAAATAATTGGCATAGGTATGCAAGATGATGTGAACGACAAATCTTATATTGTGCTGGATACAACATGCGGCAAAGCAAAATATGTAGCGATGGGGCGCGGCGAAAATATAGAAGGACTTGGGCGCGGTATGGTTGTCCATATTAGCCCCGCAGATGTTCAGCCGAAGAGTTCTGATTATACCATTGCTAAGTTGGCGCAAGATAGGGGCGGCTCATATAGTCCAAGCGCGCATTTAGAATCGGACACTTCGGCAAGCAATGAATTTGTTCAAGCGCATATCAGACGTTTAGAGGCCATGCGCCGAGCGGGACATGTAAGCCGCAATCACGATGGTTCGTGGGAAATCCCGAACGATTATTTGCGCAACGCTGAAAATTACGAAATGCAAAAAGCGAGCGTGAAGCCTGTTGTCTTGAAAGTGCTAACGCGAGAGCCGCTTAAAAACTTGCAAACTGTTGTGGCGCGCACATGGATTGATGAAGCGATTGCCTGTGAGATTGTTGAAGATATTGGTTTTGGCAAAGAGGTCAACACCGCAATAATTGCCCGCAGACAATTTTTAACCGAGCAAGGTTTGCTAGAAACAGAAAATGGAAAAATCAATGCCAAGCTCTTAGGCGATCTAGAAAGTCGTGACCTTGAAGCAGCAGGCAGTAAAATATCTGTAGCGCTTGGAAAACCTTATTCAGAAGCGCCAACATCAGGACGCATATCGGGGATTTACCTAGAGCCTATAGAAAGGCCAAGCGGAAAATATGCTATCATGGAAAGAGCCAAAGATTTCACCCTCGTCCCTTGGCGCGACATGCTCGAACGCAATCGCGGAAAATCAATATCAGGCATAATGCGCGGCAACTCAATTTCATGGACACTTGGAAGAGATAGGGGGCGGGGCATTGGTTGACAATTATAGGGATATGACTATTTAATTTGGGGTGAACAATAAAACTATAAACACTTACGAATCCCAAGGTTCA
>QIKS01000115.1 GCA_003233025.1 Hellea balneolensis
ATCAGCTCAATATGGCGGGTGATAAAGGGGGCGCACAGGGCCAGTTCGGCTTCGGTTGGATTGCGATTGCCGGGTGGGCGCCAATTGCAGACATTGGTAATGTAAAGCCCGGTTTCGTCCAGGCCAATGCTCGCGAACATTTTGTCGAGCAATTGCCCGGCCGGGCCAACAAAAGGCAGGCCGCTTCTATCTTCCTCCGCCCCCGGTGCTTCACCGATAGCCATAATGCTGGCTTTTTCATTGCCTCTGGCAAATACAAGGTTTTGCGCATTATCACTTAGAATGCCAGCGTCGAAATCTTCAAGCACGGCTTTTAAGGCTTCCAATGTTGGGGCTGATTTGGCCAGGGTTTGGGCTTTTAAAATCTGCTCATCGCCGGTGGGTTCCGCCGCGGCCGCTGCTTGTGGCGGGGCGGGCGGTGTTTTTGCGGCGCGCACGGCGGGCGGGGCGGGCGGTGTGTCAACGCCCATATCCTGCCACCAAATTTGCGCGGCTTGCAAAGCTTGTTTTAAATCTTGTTCTGAGCTTGAGTTTTCCATCACGCCCTCACATGTACCACAGAGCGCACATTGGCTTCAATAGACTGGATGATGATTGTGGCAATATCTTTGCCGGTTGCGCCTTCTATGCCTTGCAGGCCGGGGGATGAATTGACCTCCAGGATTTTTGGCCCGCTCTCACTGCGCAGCATGTCAACACCCGCCACATTGAGCTTGAGAACCCGGGCGGCTTTGACCGCGCTCCTGCGTTCTTCCTTGGTGATGCGCACTTTCTCCGCCCGGCCGCCTTGGTGCAGATTGGAGCGAAATTCGCCGGGTTGGGCGATGCGCTGAATGGCACCGACAACCTTGCCGTCAACCACAAGACAGCGGATATCCGTACCGCTGGCTTCCTTGATAAATTCCTGGACAAGAAAATGGGCGTCCAGCCCGCGAAAGGCATCAACCAAAGCCTCGGCGGCCTTTTTGGTTTCGGCGAGAACAACGCCCTTGCCTTGGGTGCTGGACAATAATTTAACCACGACCGGAGAGCCACCCGCCAGATCGATAATGCCCTTGGTGTCTTGGGAGGATTTGGCAAAGGCGGTGTTGGGCATGCCCAGCCTGTGTTGGGCTAAAAGCTGGTGAGCGAGTAATTTATCGCGCGACGCACCAATGGCTGCTGCCGTATTGAGGCAATAAACACCCATCATTTCAAACTGGCGAGTGATGGCCATGCCGTAAAATGTCATGCGGGTGCCGATGCGCGGGATAATCGCGTCATATCGGGGCAGGGCCTTGCCGTCATAATGCACAGCCGGGGCGTGGTCATTAATCGCCATATAGCAGCGGCTGGTTTCGATGCATTCAATGACATGGCCTCTGGCTTCCGCTGCCGCAATCATTTTTTGGTTGGAATAATTGTTTGGTTCCTGGGTGAGGATACCAATGCGCAGCGGGCGGCGTGTGCGGTTTTTACGGCTGCGTTTTTTGTAGAGATCAAAAGATAAAACCGGCTGGATAAATGAGGTCGACGGGACGATTTGCATTTTTTCTGAGATGGCAGATCGCCCAAGCAACATCCGGTAACCCATGCTTTCGCGGTTGGTCAGGGTGATGTGGATGGGCCAGGTTTTGTCCCCGAGCATAAGCGGCGCTTCGATAACATAGCGCGATTCGCTTTCTCCGTTGGAGCTAACCACCAAACGCCGGTCAATGACTTTGGCCGAGCAGACAACTTCAATGCTTGGATTGTCAGGGTCGGGATGCATAATAAAACGCACTTGCGGATTGCGCTCACTGCCAAAAGGCTCGATGGCAACGGCGTGCAGGGCGGATGTTCTGGCGCCTGTGTCGATTTTGGCTTTAATGGCAGGCAAGCCCAGCTCAGGCAATGCCACCCATTCTTCCCAGCCGAGAGAAATCATATTTTCCATGCTCATAACCTCTAGCAAATACTTTACGCGCCCTGCCGTACAGTTTAACACTAAATTCAAAGAAAGCGAGAGTGGACATGACGACACGAGAAAGTATGGATTATGACGTAGTGATTGTCGGCGCAGGCCCGGCGGGCTTGGCGGCGGCTATCCGGTTAAAACAATTGGGCGGTGATAAAATAAGCGTTGTTGTTTTGGAAAAAGGCTCGGAAGTGGGCGCGCATATTCTGTCAGGCGCCGTGCTTGACCCGTGCGGTTTGAACGCGCTTCTGCCAGATTGGAAAGAAAAAGGCGCGCCGCTTAACACCAAAGTTACCCAAGACCGGTTCTTGATGCTCAGCGAGAACGGCTCCCGCTCCGTACCCAATTTTATCATGCCGCCTTTGATGAACAATCACGGCAATTATATTGTCTCTATGGGCAATGTGTGTCGGTGGATGGCTGAACAGGCGGAAGGCTTGGGTGTTGAAGTGTTTCCTGGCATGGCGTGTTCTGAACTGGTTTATGACGACGAGGGCGCGCTCAAGGGCGTTGTCGCTGGCGAATTTGGCCGGGGGCGTGACGACAAAACGGATACGGAAGGCTATGAGCCGGGCATGGAATTGCACGGCAAATATGTGCTGCTCAGCGAAGGAGCGCGGGGGTCTTTGTCCGAGCAGGTGATTGAAAAATTTGAACTGGCTGTGGATTGTGATGTGGCCAAATTCGGGTTGGGCATGAAGGAAATCTGGGATGTTAAGCCCGAGAACCATGTGCCGGGCCAAGTGACCCATACGTCTGGCTGGCCACTGAATAGCAAAACCGGCGGTGGCTCGTTCATGTATCATCTGGAAGGCGGGCAGGTTTATGTCGGTTATATTATCGACCTTAATTATAAAAACCCGCATCTTTATCCCTATATGGAATTCCAACGTTGGAAGCATCACCCCGAAATCGCCAAGGTTTTGGAAGGCGGTAAGCGGGTGTCTTACGGCGCACGGGTGGTGACAAAGGGCGGTTTTCAGTCCATTCCCAAAGCGGTTTTCCCCGGCGGGGCATTGCTGGGCTGCACCATTGGCTTGGTTAATTTACCGCGCATCAAAGGCAATCACAACGCTATGCTTTCGGGCAAAGCGGCGGCGGAAGCGGCATTTGCCGCCATTGAGGCTGGGCGCTCCGGCGATGAATTGAGCGCTTACGACGAGGCTTTGCGCACCGGCCCGATTGGCAAGGATTTAAAACGGGTTAGAAATGTTGCGCCTTTAAGTGCGCGTTTTGGTGCGGTCTTGGGCGGCATGATGTTAGGCGGGTTGGATATGTGGTTTGCCACGATTTTTAGGTTCAATTTGTTTGGCACATTAAAGCACGGAAAATCAGACGCAGAGGCAACGGGTAAGGCGGCAGATTATCCGGTCATAGATTATCCAAAACCGGACGGTGTTTTGTCCTTTGACCGGCTGACCAATGTTAGTTTTTCGGCCACCAATCATGAGGAAGAACAGCCCGTTCATCTTAAATTAAAAGATCCGTCCATTCCGATTAAGATTAATGTCCCGACATGGGCGGAACCAGCACAACGTTATTGCCCGGCGGGGGTTTATGAAGTGCTGACAGACACGGACGGAGCGCAGACATTTCAGATCAATAGCCAAAATTGTGTCCATTGTAAAACCTGCGACATCAAAGACCCGAGCAAGAACATTGTCTGGACGGTGCCCGAAGGCGGCGGCGGGCCAAATTATCCAAATATGTAGACAAGAACCAGCTTTGCGTTTCAGGCTTGTTCTTTGTCAGACTTGCTCCAACCAAGAAAATAAGGTACTATTGGGTGCAGATATCGTGGATGTTGAAATGATAATTTTGTAAAACTCTGCAACTTGCAAATTGAGGGCGTATTATGAGGCACTTGTTCAGAACCTTGACGGCACTGGCTCTCATCTGGTTTGGGGTAAGTTTAGAACCACCTGTCAATGCCTATTCCGGTGAAGATTTGTTGCATGGCCGACCGTGGCATCATGAGAACATCACGTGTCGGGCACTTGTTGGTGACGCTAAGTGTATTAGAAACCTTCCGAAACAAGATATTGTTTACAATGATAATCTTGGGTTTAGCGAAAACGCAGCCCATGCCATTGCTTGGCATGCTGATTATATTGATAGCTATATGTACAGCCCCCTTTGGTGGGGCGCAGCGATCAGAGGGGGTAAGCCCGTCCGCTCTATACGTAATCGTTATTTGGCGGGCATGGCAAATTACTGGCAATTGGCCAGCCTGCACTTTGATGATCTGAATTCGGCACGCGAAATAGAGGAAAGCTGGCAACGGTATCTTTCTGGAACATTGGTTGCGCTGGAATGGGCTGCCAAGAGAAAAATGCCGGACGGATCGATAGGTGATACACAAGCTGCATACAATATACTTGGCGTGGGTTTGCATGCCAATCAGGATTTTTATTCGCATTCCACTTGGATCAATGACGCCTCGCGCCGTAAGAGCACATATTTAGACGTCCCAACAAATGTGCGAAAAAATATCTTAGCAACAGGTGCGTACGAACAAAAATTTTCACCTGTTCAGCACGGGAAGTATAGCTTTTCTTGCTCGGCATACACTGTGCAACCTTTAAAGGGTCTTATGTCTTTAGTGTGCGCAAATATTATTCCAACCGCCAATTTAGGGTTTTGTGAAGAATATAGAAAATGCTACCAAGACAGACGGCAAAGTACACACATTCAATTGGCGAACGGGCCTATTGATTTTATCGTTTTATCGCCGCCAGGTATTGCTATGGACAATACATGGCTTTCTCAAATTGGAGCAGAGCAACGTGGTTTGATCCAGGACATGTCGATTGTAACAAAAACACTTGCTCGGCCAGTGGGTGTTACTCGCAATCAAAAAAGCGCTGCTGGCAATAAAAAAAGTACGACCGGCCAACCAAATGTTACGAACCATAAAATCCGACCAAGACAGATAGGGCGTGTACAGGAAACACGCATAAGGGGGACGGAAAATATAAAAGCAACAACAGGTTTAGGGGGTAATATTAAGAAGCTGTCGCGCCAGGCTTTGGGCGTACCAAAGAGCATACCTTTTCGCCAACTTAGGGAAGCAGAAAAAACCAATGCGCGAGAAGTTTGTTCCCAGATTATAGGCCACGGAAAACCTTGTGAGCGGGAATCAGATTTCTTGTTTGCAGAAGGAAAGCATCTGGCTGTGATTTCGTCAAAGCAATGGATTCGTCAGATCCAAGCTTATATGATCCGTAAGCATCCAGTATTTTGGTCAAATATTAAAAACTGCAGAACGAATTGTGCCGGTAAATTTAATTTTAAGAACCCCCCGCGGACGGTCACGAGCCAATTTGAGAATTATCAAAGTTTCCCATTCCAATTTCTGAGCGCCGGTCATGATAAGCCCGTGTCACGCACAGATGAAGATGGCTGGTATATGCGCATCGAACTTGATACGGGCAATGAAAGAGGCTCGGGTACAAGTGCTGACATCAAAGTCATTGGCGACGAAAGTCGCGGAGAAATTTTCCTTCTTGATTATCTATCTATGAGTAACCCACACAGTCCTGTTCGAGGGCTGTTAACTTATGATGATTTGGAAAAAGGAGACAAACAAGTATACACTGTCGGCCCTTTTCATAGACTTCCAAATAACCTTGAACTTTATAATGACGCCTCTTCAGGAAAAGAGCGGCGAAGAGCATTGCGGCGTCAAATGAAAAGAAAGATAGTCGGAGCCTTTGAAGGTGCGCGCCATTTTTTCCGTAATGATCAAGATTATGTCGGGTTGGCACATTGGACGCCAACACGTGAAGAGTTAGAGCAGATCATTCGCCTTGGCGAGACGCTTTCTGTTCGTGGCAGAGATGTCACAACGCCGCCTGGTACAAAATATTTGATCATTGATGGCGACAAAGAGGGGGTTTACCAGTTTGAATTTAAAATATCTAAAACGTCCTGGCAGGGTCAGGGTGAGCAAAGGGGGTGGGCAGAATATAATATTTATATTGATAGAATAAGAGTGTTAAAAGAATCAAGTATTGACGGTGCAACGCGTAGCGATGAGCCATTTTTCTTTGCGGGCATTAACGCTTATGGTCTTCAAGCCCCTGAATTTCAACGTTATGGCCCTTTCGAAAACATTGGGACTAGCAGACGTGATCGTAAGACAATCGAAGATGACCGAAGGTTTCGCAATATACGTTTGCCGCGCTTTGGTGGCCTTATGATCTCTTTGGAAGCTTTTGAAAGCGATAAGGAGAAAAGTCGAGATCGAGATGCCCTTTACACAAGGTTCCAAGGGGCAATCGCACAAGAAGATTCAGAAGAATACCGTCAATTTATTAGCGAATTGGGACGGGGCATTGGCGGAGATTGGAAGCTGGCGGGCGTGCGCGTTTATGGTTTCCGGCGCGGCAATCGACCTGAATTTGGAAAAATGCTTGATATCAAACCAAATATTTGGATAGATGAAGAGGTGCGAAAGACATTTACACTCGATAAAAATGCGGTAAAGTCGCTAGGCGTGGATTTGACCGACCATAATGTCAAGCCCTATTAATTTAACCGCTTGCAAGTTTCATATAAGATGAAAAATGAATATATTTAAATCCCTCATGCTAGGCGCTTGTTTGTTGGGCAGTGCCTGCGCAACCACCGGCCTGTCTGCGCAAGACGAGGCTACGCCGGGTGCGCGGCTTTACGGGGACTATCTTGCGGCCAGTTATGCCAGCTATTTGAACGATGCGGGTGCGCGCTCGACCTATTATTCGCGGGCCTTTGCAAGGACACCACAAGATTTGAAATTGGGACGGCTCGCCATGACATCGGCGGTCAGCGCCGGAGATATGCTCTTGGCCCGCACTTTGGCCATTGAGGTTAATGTTCTGGATGCGGGCGATGAGTTATCACGGGCGATTTTGGGAGCTTATGAACTGTCACGCGGCGCTTATGGCAAGGCGGAAAAACTTCTTAATATTGAAAGCGGCGGCGCTGGACTGCGCGAGATTAATGCTCTGATGTTGGGCTGGGCCAGGAGCGGGCTGGGCCAGGGGATCAGTGTTGTCGAAACCTTTGATGTTCTCGACAACAGCCCTTATTTCCAATTGATGGCCACATTGCAAAAAGGCAAGCTTTACGCCCAGCTTGGCGAATTTGAAAAAGCCGATGCGGCTTTTGACAAGGTCAGTGAAGGCGGTATATCGCGGGTTGAAACCGTCTTATCCCAAGCCCGATTTGCGCTGGCCCGCGGCGAGGGCGATAAGGCGTTAGAGACGCTGACCGCATTTGCCGAGGAAAATGGCGGCGAGATTACCGGCCCGGTGCGGGCATATATCAATGCCATAGAAGCGGGCGAAACTTTGGAAATCGAACTGAGCCCGGAGCAATCCGCTTCGCGGGCTTTGACCGATATTGCGTTTAATTTCTTTGGTAGATTGGGCCAATATGACGCGGTCGGGGTGTTCTTGCGTCTGGCCGTGCAGCTTGATCCTGATAATGATAAAGCGAAATTGTATTTGGCGACGATTTTGGAAGAAACCAAGCGCATGGATGAAGCCCTTGCCATCTATATGGCAATCCCCAAAACATCCCCCTATAGCGTTTCCGCCCGGCTATCCGAAGCCAATATTTTGTTTGAGGCCGATGACAATGAGCAAGCAATTGAGATTTTGCAAGCTGCTCACGATCGCCATCCTTCGCGTATTACGAAAGGCGCATTGGGGCGCGGCCATCTTATAATGGAAAATTATGGGCAAGCCCTACCGGTTTATGATGCCCTTATTGCGGAGTTGGATGAAAGCGAACTTAAAGCCAACCCCAACCCTTATTACCTGCGCGGCATATGTCTTGAGCGTCTTGAGCGCTGGCAAGAGGCGGTGGTGGACTTCAAGCTGGTCTTGGAGTATCAGCCTGACAATGCCGACGCGCTTAATTATCTCGGATATACATGGGTCGACAAGGGTGTGCATCTGAACGAAGCTTTTGACATGATCCGCAAAGCGGTCGTGCTGCGCCCGGACAGCGGGGCGATCGTCGATAGTTTGGGCTGGGCTCATTATAAGCTGGGCCAATATGGGCAAGCCCGTATCCGGCTGGAGGAAGCGGCGGAAAAATCTCCCGAAAGTGCAACGATTATCGACCATCTTGGCGATGTGTATTGGAAATTGGGCCGGTTTCGCGAAGCCGGGTATCAGTGGCGGCGCGCCCGCGATCTCAATCCGACCGACGCGGAGCTTTTGCTGATTAATGCCAAGCTCAAGGATGGGCTGTCTGCCAGCACATCGGACCAATAGTTGAGGCGGGGGTGAACGCGGTTTTCAATGTCTGGGAATATGCGCCTGCGAAAATCAATTTAAATTTGGCCGTTGGTTGCGTGCGTGATGACGGCTATCACGAACTGCAAAGCCTTGTTGTTTTTGCCAATATTGGCGACCGCGTCATGGTGACAAAACGGGTTCATGACGATCAGGATTTTTTGTCAATCACCGGGCCTTTTGGGCAAGATTTAAGTACGGGCGCGGATAATTTGATCCAAAAAGCAGCGGCACTTTACAGCGAGGATGTGCGCCAGAATTGTCTGATTTTGCTTGAAAAAAACTTGCCCGTTTCGTCGGGCATTGGCGGCGGCAGTGCCGACGCTGCTGCTGTTATCAGATTGCTGGACAGGGAATATGAGCGCCCGCCCGGCCCGTGTTTGAGCAAATTGGGTGCGGATATTCCGGTGTGCCTGATATGGGATAGGGGAGAAAGTGAAGCCGCTGCCAGGCTTGGGCGTTTTGCATGGAGTTTTGGTCAATGCCGGTACGCCGCTTAGCACGCAAGCTGTGTTTAACGGGTTCACGGGGACGGACGTGGGCTTTGATGGTTTGAGCGGGGGTGGGCTTTTGGACATGGTCCAAAATGGACGCAATGATTTGCAACAAGCCGCCTGTCAATTGCTGTCCGAGATTGAGACGGTTCTTGAAACTATTGAAGCGCAAACGGACGTCTTATGTGTGCGTATGTCAGGCTCGGGCGCGACCTGTTTTGGTTTATTTGCGTCACAAGACTTAGCCGCTGAGGCGGCGAAAAACATTAAAGATATGCATCCAGATTGGTGGTGCATATCTTACCAGATGGGGGAGAAAATATGAATGTCTCGCACTCTTTTTTGCCCTTATTGCATCTCTCGGTATTGGCATTTTTTACCTCGCTCATCGTTACCGGCCTGATGATTTTCGTCAAGCTGATGGACATGCCCGGCACACGATCCCAGCACACAAATGCAGTGCCGACAGGGGGTGGTGTTGGCATTGGAGCTGGCTTGGTTGTTGGCATGGTTGCACTGGTTTGGCACTACCCCGCGCTTGGCGATCTGGGTCAGATGGCGCAGGTTTGTTTGTCGGCAAGTTTGGTTATGGTGCTTGGTTTGTTGGATGATATTTATGATATCCGCGCCGCCATAAAGTTTCTTTTCATGGCATTGATCGCCGCTCTGTGTGTTTATCATATCGGCCCGCCGCAAAGCTTTCCTTTAGGAGCAACCGCATTGGCTTTGCCCTATTGGCTCGGCTTTTTAGGCGCGGTTTTGTGGGTGTTTACTGTGATGAATGTGGTCAATTTTATGGACGGCATGAACGGGTTGATGGCCAGCGTCATGATGGTCGCTTTTGCTTTTTTGTGTGTGGTGGCT
>QIKS01000022.1 GCA_003233025.1 Hellea balneolensis
TGTTACGACCAATGGTTACCTTATGCTCGGTAGCTCTGAGAAATTGGATAAAGTGAATTATGGGTTTGATACGGAGCAAATGGCGCCCGGCGTTTATAGAAAGCGTTCGCCAACCAACCCCTATATGATGGATGAAGCCCAAGACGAGCTTGATAAGCCCGAGGCGAAGGCGGTGGAAGACGCTAAAAATTATAAGGCCAATAGAGGTTGATATATCCATAAAAAAACCCCTGACGAGCAGGGGCTTTTTAAAAAAGAAAAATGCTTTTTAAGCGCTAATTTTTTCCCGGTTTGGTTCGCGCAGGACATAGCCGCGGCCCCAAACGGTTTCGATATAATGCTCACCACCAGACGACGCGGCCAATTTTTTGCGCAGCTTACAGATGAACACATCAATAATTTTAAGTTCAGGCTCATCCATGCCGCCATAAAGATGGTTGAGAAACATTTCTTTGGTCAATGTTGTTCCTTTGCGTAAGGATAACAATTCCAGCATTTGATATTCCTTGCCGGTTAGGTGAACGCGGTGTTCAGCAACTTCAACGGTTTTTGCGTCAAGGTTGACGGCAATCTCACCAGTGCGAATAATCGATTGCGCATGTCCTTTAGAGCGGCGGACAACGGCATGAATGCGGGCGACCAGCTCATCCTTATGGAAAGGCTTTGTCATATAATCATCGGCGCCCGTGCCGAGGCCTCTAACCTTTGTATCCATGTCGGATGTTGCGGATAGAATGAAAACAGGCGTATTGACTTTGGCCAGACGTAATGTCTTTAAAACATCAAAACCTGGCATGTCTGGCAAATTTAAGTCCAATAGGATGATGTCATAATCATACAACTTGCCCAGATCGACGCCTTCTTCGCCCAAATCGGTTGTATAGACGTTAAAACCTTCAGATTTGAGCATGAGCTCAATACTTTGTGCTGTGGCTACATCATCTTCAATTAGAAGAACGCGCATATTTTCCTCCCGTTATGCCGTTTTGCGGCGAATCATTAAGGGTTTCCCCTCAAACAAGTTAACTGAAACTTAGTCTTAGGTGAATCACGTAAATCAAATGTTAATAATAAAAATGAATTAAAATGAGAAATTAGCACCAATTTTGGCCCGGGATGGGATTTTCCAAGTTTTTTTGCCTTTGTTTACCAGAATGTAAGCAAATTTCGCTAGAAACAACTTAAGGCGAAAACGCCATTATGTTGGGTTAGGTGAATGATTATGAATAGTTCTATGGACAAAAGCGTCCGCAAGACGCGTTTTGCGATTGCGGATTTCCAAAAAAGAATTGCTGTTTTAGTGGCTACGCGCGAAGATTTAGAGCGTCAAATGCGCAAGCTCAATGATAGCGTGCCTGAAGAAACGGTTGCGCCGGATGCGACAAAAGATGGCTATGTGGCTTATGGCTCCTATGCCAATTCTGTATTGGCGCGTAAGGGCAATCTGCAATCTACCTTGGGGGATATTGATGTGCAGAGCAAAGAGCTGAGCGAAGACCTTAAAATAGCTTTGGATGCGCTCGATAGTTTTGAGCGCGTGCGCGCCCGCCAATTGGCGGATAAAGCCGAGAGAGCCGCCAAGCGAGCTTAATCTCTAGCAATGAACAAAATATGTGGGAGGAGGCCCTGGTCGTTATGGCCGGGGTTTTTTTCAATATATTTCTCAGCTCACTGCGTCTGCGCAAGAACCGCCGTCGCCTTTTACAACAAATCTGGATGTCCAGAAATCCCAGTTTCTGGGGCCGTTTACGGTCATGGATCTGGTGTTGTAGCTGTAATAACAGCTATCGATTTTGTAGACGATAAAGCAATATGTGTCGGTAAATCGCGGCGTTTTCGGATAGCGGTAACAGACTTTATCGTCACCGACCAACTCCCATAACCCTTTTACGGGTGCTTGGCCCAGTTCAATATAATCTGTGCTGCCATCGCCGTTGTGATGTTCGCTAAATTGATAGGTTTTAATACCGCCGGTGGTGTCTCTATATTCGCTAATAACGGTTTTATCCAAAAGAAGTTTGTGCAGCGCCTCACCAGTGATCGGCCGCGATTGGGCTTCATCTGCGTTGACAAGCTGTCCCGCAAACATAAAAACCGTCATCAATGCGCCCAAAATTTTGCTTATATATACGGTCATAATTCTTCACTACTGCCTAGGGCCTTTCCCTTAAACATCCAAATCCTCAACATATTGAGCGTGGTCTTGGATATATTGATACCGCAAATCGGCGCGTTTGCCCATAAGAGTTTCAACCAGGCTTTCCGTGGTTGGTATATTATCCAAATCCAGGGTGATACGGGCCAAGGTGCGGGTTTTGGGATCCATGGTTGTGGTTTTAAGTTGGGCCGGCATCATTTCGCCCAAACCTTTAAATCGCCCCAGTTCGATTTTACCGCGCCCGGTAAATTCAGTAGCTAATAAATGTTCCTTATGGGCTTCATCATTGGCATAGAGAGAGCGTCCGCCCTGGGTGATGCGAAACAGAGGTGGCATGGCCATATAAAGCCGCCCTTGTTCGAGCAATTCGGGCATGAACCGATAAAAAAACGTGATGAGCAAGGCGGCGATATGGGCGCCGTCCACATCGGCGTCGGTCATGATAATCACCCGTTCATAGCGCAAGTCATCCAGATCAAATTTCTTTCCCAGGCCCACACCCAGCGCAGTTGCCAGGTCGGTAATTTCCTTGTTGGCGGCAATTTTTTCGCGCGTCGCGCTTTCCACATTGAGGATTTTACCCTTGAGGGGCAAAATAGCCTGGGTTTTGCGGTTGCGGGCCTGTTTGGCACTGCCGCCAGCACTTTCGCCCTCGACAATAAAGATCTCGGTGTTCTTCGCGGTTTTATCCGAACAATCCGCCAACTTGCCCGGCAAGCGTAATTTGCGGGTGGCGGATTTTCGCGAAACGTCACGCGCCCGCCTGCGCTTTACCCGCTCGTCCGCTTTTTCAATCACCCATTCCAGCAATTTACCCGCGTCCTTGGGCGACCCTGCGAGCCAATGGTCAAAGGGATCGCGCACAGCATTTTCGACAAGGCGCGCCGCTTCGCTATTAGATAATCTGTCCTTGGTTTGGCCTTGAAATTCCGGGTTTTTGATAAATAAAGAAACAAGAGCGCCGGCCGTAATCATCACATCATCAGGGGTGATATTGGCCGCTTTTTTCGCCATGCCCGCGACATCGGCGTAAGCGCGCAAGCCCTTGGTTAGGGCAGCGCGCAGGCCTTGTTCATGGGTGCCGCCGTCGAGGGTCGGGATGGTATTGCAATAGGAACGCACGAAACTGTCCGCTTCCCCGAAGCCTTCAGGCGACCAGCTTACCGCCCATTCCACCCGGCCATGACCGGTTTCTTTCTTGCTACGACCGGAGAATATTTCCGGTGTAACCGTAATTTTACTGCCCAGGGTTTCTTGCAAATAATCCGCCAAGCCGCCGGGGAAGTGAAACACGGCCTCGGCGGGGATTGTCTCCAATTCTGCCACCAATTCCGCTGCACATTTCCAGCGAATTTCAACGCCGGGTTGGAGATAAGCTTTGGCGCGGGCCATGGAAAACAGGCGGGCGGGTTTGAAATGGGCACGCGGGCCAAAAATCTCCGGGTCGGGATGAAAGCGGACTTTGGTGCCGCGCCGGTTTGGCACAGCGCCCAGGTTTTGTAATTTCCCTACCGCCTTGCCGCGCTTGAAACTTTGCGCATAAAGGGTTTTCTCGCGCGCCACCTCTACGGTGAGATCGTCGGACAGGGCATTGACAACCGACACGCCAACCCCGTGCAGCCCGCCGGAGGTTTGGTAGGAATTTTCGTTAAATTTACCGCCTGCGTGCAAGGTTGTCATAATGACTTCCAGCGCTGATTTGTCCTTAAATTTCGGATGGGGGTCGACGGGGATGCCGCGCCCATTATCGGTGACAGAGAGATAACCGTCCCGGTCAAGCTCCACCTCAATGCGGCTGGCATGACCGGCGACGGCCTCGTCCATGGCATTGTCTAAAACTTCGGCGAACAAATGGTGCAAAGCGCGGTTATCCGTGCCGCCAATATACATGCCGGGGCGCAGGCGAACTGGCTCTAAGCCCTCCAAGACCTCGATGTCTTTAGCCGAATAATCGGAAGCTTCAGATTTCGCTTGCCCGGCAGCGAACAATCCATCTTGTTTTGAATTTGCCATAGAAGGCACCCTGTCTGACTCGCCGTCCGGGTTCAAGATACAAAACGCGGATTGTTAAAATAAAAGCCGTAAGACAATGCGTGCGGTATGGCGGATAAACCCGTCCCTGAAATCCGTGTCCAAATCAAACGAGAAGGATGAATAGGCACTGCCCGATGCGAAGGTGATCCCCAACAAAATCCCGGTGTCTGGAAATTCCTCGGACTGGATTGAAAACGGGCTGCTGCCGCTGACAAATTGTCCGGTTGTGATAACGCCGTCATTGATAAAGTCGTTTCTCAGGCCAACCCGCAAAGACGGGGCAAACCATGAGCGTGGGCTTTCAAATTTGGCCCCAAATTCGACAACGGCACTGGCCGTGGCGGTATCAACCGTTCTGGCATCTATAGACAGGGCAATTGATTGCGCGCCGCTCTCTTCATAGGCGTCTTCACGCAGGCTGAGATAGGTGACAGACGCAGCGGGGCGGACATAATATCGTCCGAAATTAAGATCATAACCAGCGCGGATCGAGCCATTATAATGTATGCCAGACCAATCCCCATCGCTGGTTTCGTTGAAATTACCAATCGTGACATTGCGGGTGGCTTCAAAATCATTAAACCCGCCGCCGGCGTAAAGCTCAACACCCAAACCACCCAATTGATAGCCGGCATAGGCGCCCAATTGTAAGGTCAAAATATCTAAAGGTTCATCAACACCCAATACGTCTTCAACTTCGGTTGAAGCAAAGCCAATATTGATCCCGACCGAATGAAATGGCCCGATAGTGGTATCAAACCCGCCGGTAATCCCAAAGCCATGACCACGGAATTGTTCGGAGGCTCCGACAAGCTCCCGGTCGGCGAAATAGGCGAATTGTTGGATCCATGCGCCGCCGGGTTGTTCTTTGGAACGGCGCGCGGTTTGCAAGTGAGAGCCAACAGCACCGGTTGCGCCGTCAACATTGGCAAGCACGAATTGGCGCGCCGCAGCGGCAAATTCTGGCAATAATTGATTGTAAGCGGCGTTAAAGCTGACCTGATCTGTCAGGCCGACAAATGCAGAGCCAAGCGAGCTATTATTGCTCAGGGCTTCAAAGGCGGAGGTAAAGGCTCCGGCTTGCTGGAGATCCAGCCCCAATTGATCTTGGTTGCGCAGATCAAGGGTGAGCAGCAATGTATTGGGGTCGGTCGGGGAGATGGAAAACGACGTATCAAACAAAAACGGCGTCGCCGCGCCGCGCAAAGATGACAGCGGCGCTTCGATATTTAAGCTGTCGGCTTGAATAATCGAAAAGGACGTGGTGTTGGCATCTAAGATATTGGCCAGAACGGGTGATATAGTGGCGCCGTCCTCTAAAGTCACCGTGCCGCTGGCAATCAGCAAGGACGTATCCCCGGACTGGGTATCGACAAAGGGGGTAAAGGTTGATGTGTCGTCAAATGTGGCATTGGTGACAAAAATATCCTGCCCGCTGGCCAGGGCCAATGTACTGCCGCCAGAAACAAGGATTTCCAGCAGACCGTCAGAATCGGTTAAAATACCGTCGACAACCGCCCCGCCAGAAATTTCCAACCGATCCGCGCCGTCACCAAAAGAGATATTGCCATTGACCGTCCCCCCTTCAATAAGCAAGGTGTCATCACCGCTGCCCAGCAAGATATCCCCATCGATTAAAGGGGACGATGAGACACCATTGCTGCCAGTGAAGGCGCTTTGGGTTAAGGTGAAACCGGCCGTATTGGCGCTGACATCGATGGCGATTTCAGAGAAATCCAGTGTCGCTTCACCCTGGGGGTCAGATGTGCTGCCTTGTGCCAAAATATTGCCGCCATTATTGAGGGTGAGCAGCGTGCCTGAATTGTCTCTTATGGCGATAACTTCACCAGCTCGGCCGGTAATGACCGCCGCGATTGTGCCAAAATTATTAATTTCACTGAGCGAGCCGCCCGCCTCAACTTCAATGGCCGTGGCAAAGATTTGATTGGCTTCGAAAATATTTGCCCGGTCGACGAAAACTTCGTCGATGGCTTCAATGCCGCGTGCTGAAATAGTGCCAGAATTGTTGATCCGGTTGGCAATGCCGCCATTACCGATGACGATGACCCGGGCATGGGGGTCGAAGGTGGTTGTCGGGGCGGTTAAATCATTGCCGCTTCTGTAAACCGTTGCCAGCATGGAAAGCGTATTGTTCAAACCGCCTTCCAAGGTCGCGTCGCTGAGTGAGAAAGCCGTAGCGTCTGTATCGTTGAGAACCGCATCTGCGATCAACACTCCCTGATTGACGAACGCAAATTGCAAATCTTCATCAAAGTTTTCGTCGTCCGGGTCGGTGATTTGTCCAACAATTCCAATCGCGATCGGCGTGCCATTTCCGTCAATAACAATGGCCGGCGCACTGCCGATCATTGTCACACTTCCGGTGGCCAGCAGCGCACCGGCATCATTACGGTTTTCAGCAAGATGGATGCCGCCGCCAACATTGCCATTAATGGTAATCGCGGAGCCAGCTTGACGAACACTGCCTTCAGTTGCCAAAAGTTGGCGTGCGGCCAAATTTGGCCGCGCTAAGATGGCGGTCCGCGTACTGGCTACAATACCGCTTGATTGCACGGTTGAGGAAATGGATACTGTGCCCGATACATCGCCCTGGACATTAATGGCGCGGCTATCCTCACCTATTGCTTGAATGGGGCCGCTGATGGCGAGATTGCCAATAACATTGCCGATAATATCGATAGCGGTAGAGCGTTCGCCGAAAACACTAATGCCGCCAGCCTGTATGAGATTGCCGGTAAGTGTGGCGGCATTCGCCAGCCTGATCCCGGCGGAGTTCTGGCCTTGGACGGTAATGGTACTCGTCGCGCTGCTTTCAACATTTCCAGTGAGCGAACTGCCGCCGGAGATTAAAATCCCGATGCGGCCAGAACCAGTTGCAATATCCCCGCCCGGCGCCAGAGCGTCGGTGGGCTGGGTCTCGGTAAGGCTGATAGCGGCATTATTGGTGATGGTTGCCGTCTGGGCGCCGCTGACGAGAATGCCGACCGTATCGTTGGCGTCAACAGTGCTGATGGTGCCATCATTAGTCACGGAATTATCCGAATCAACGGTAACCGCAGCGCCATTTGTCACCGTGACACTGCCCGTTGATGAAACCGTCAGATCGCCGCTGGTCGAGGTTAAAATATTGTTGGTCTGGGCGTCTGTGACTTCGGTTTGGGCAAGGACAGCCGTCGGCAAGGCCAAGACAATGGCTATTGAACTGGCACCCAAAAACAAGCGGCGGAGCGGATTGCGAGTATTCATATTCAAACCCAAATTGTTTTATCTTTAAGTCCCGCGCATAGGCGCCAAACCGTTCTCAAACCTTCTAACCAATAGATAAGCCTACGTCGACAAAATATTGATTACAAACTGCAAAGAAATTAGACATCGTTATTCCCTGTTGTTTTAACTTTCTCGACAAAGCTCTCAAGCACCTTCTTGTCGCCTGCATGTTCAAAGCTAACGTCTAATTTATTGCCATTGACGTTGGTGATTTTGCCGTATCCAAACTTTTGGTGAAAAATGCGTTCGCCGACCATAAAGCTGCTGCTGGCGCTGGCAGGGGGTTTGCGCGTGGCACTGCCTTCAATGGTGTGGCTCCGGTTTTGTGCAAACCGCTGCCAGCCCGGTGAATTTGGTTGCTGGCGGGGATTATCAAAACTTTCGACAAACGGTGTGGATGCGCTGGCTGCGTCAAAATACCCGGTTTCTGATTGAACTTCTACGTGTTCGGGGGGGAGTTCGTCGATAAAACGTGACGGGATGCTGGATTGCCATTGGCCGTAAATTTGCCGGTTGGCCGTGAAATATATGCAAGCCTGCTCCCGCGCCCGCGTTAGCCCGACATAGGCCAGGCGGCGTTCTTCCTCCAGGCCAGCTATACCGTTTTCGTCTAAGGACTTTTGCGACGGAAATGTTCCGTCCTCCCAGCCCGGTAAAAACACCAGAGGAAATTCGAGGCCTTTGGCGGCGTGCAAGGTCATCAGGCTGATTTTCTCGTCACCCGCCTCGTCCGTGTCGATGTCCATGACCAGACTGACATGTTCAAGATAGTCTGCCAAACTGTCAAATTCAGACATCGCGCCGATCAATTCCTTGAGATTGTCCAGCCGGGTTTCCGCTTTCGGGCTGGTGTCTTGTTTCCACATGGCAGTATAGCCACTTTCATCGAGGATTTTTTCGGCCAATTCTGTGTGGGAAATCCCTGTCATATCCGCCCGCCACCTGTCAATGTCCATGAGAAAAGCCCGCAAGGACGAGCGGGCTTTGCCGCGAATTTCATCGGTTTTGACCAATTGCCGCGTCGCCATTTCCAAAGACACGCCGAGAGCACGCGCTGCCATTTGTAGCTTTTGCACAGAGGTGGCGCCAATACCACGCTTGGGCGTGTTGACAATGCGCTCAAACGCCAAATCATCGGTTTGCGACCTTACCGTGCGTAGATA
>QIKS01000148.1 GCA_003233025.1 Hellea balneolensis
TTCATATAATTTGTCGATGATCTTATCATCAACAAGGGCGTTCATTTTCGCCCAAATCGCCCCTTGACGCCCGGCTTTGGCATGGGCGATTTCTTCGTCAATGCGCGCCGTCAATGTCTCTCTTAATCCCGTCGGGGCCAGCACCAGTTTTTCCAAACTTTGCGGTAAAGAATAGGAGGTGACAAAGTTAAATAATTTTCCCGTATCGCGGCCAAAATCAGCCTTGGCGGTAAACAGCGCCAAATCCGTATAAATCTTGGCATTTTGCGCATGGTAATTGCCGGTGCCAAAATGAGTATAGGTGCGCAATTTCCCGGCCTCGCGCCTGATCACCAAGGAGACTTTGGCATGGGTTTTAATATCAATAAACCCGTAGACAACATGCGCCCCTGAGCGCTCCAAATCCCGCGCCCATTTTAAATTGGCCGCCTCGTCAAAGCGCGCTTTCAACTCCACCAGAGCCGTCACATTTTTACCCCGCTCGGCAGCATCGATGAGGGCGCGGACAATCGGGCTGTCATCACTGACCCGGTACAAAGTCTGCTTGATCGCAACCACATTGGGATCAAGGGCGGCCTGGCTCAGGAATTGAACAACAACGTCAAATTCTTCGTAAGGGTGGTGGACAAGAATATCTTTTTGGGCAATGGCGGAAAAACAGTCGCCGTCATGTTCACGAATGCGTTCGGGAAAACGCGGCTTGAAACTGGGAAAAGTGAGAGCGGCGCGTTGGCCTGGTATCAGTTGGGCCAAATCGCCAAGGCCGAGCTGACCGTCGGTTTCGATGATTTCCTCGTCCCAAGCTTCAAAGCTTTCGATGAGAAACTCTTTTAAATATGCCGACATATCCGTGTCCAATGACAAACAAATCACCCGGCCCCGTCTGCGTTTTTTGAGCAAAAACTCGAAATGGCGCACCAGGTCTTCGGCTTCCTCATCAATGGCAATTTCACTGTCGCGGGTGATGCGAAACATGCCGCGATCTTCAATGTTAAAGCCGGGAAACAAGTCCGGCGCGAAATGCTTCAAGGCGTCCTCCAACAAAACATAGGTGCGGGTTTTGGGATTGGGGCTTTTGTTCAGGCTGATAAACCTCGGCACATGGGTGGGCAAGGTGACAAGCGCTTTGCGGATTTCGCCGCTGTCTTTGTGCTTGAGCGACAAGGCCAATCCAAACCCCAGATTTGGAATAAACGGAAAGGGATGGGCCGGATCAATAGCCAAAGGGGTGAGCAAGGGCAGAATTTCGCTTTCGTAAATATTGCGCAAAATATCGGCTTCTTTTGGCTTAAGCTTGCTGGCAGGTTTCACCTTTATCCCGGCCTCATACAATTCCGTTCTTAATTGCTGCCACTGTTTTTGCTGCTCGGCGATCAGGGCACTGGCGCGCTTGCGGATTTTTTGTAATTGCTGGGCAGGTGAATATCCGTCAAGGCTTAAGCTCGGCACGCCAGCGATTGCCTGGGTGCGCAAGCCGGCGACCCTGACCATATAAAATTCATCAAGATTATTGGCGGAGATGGAGAGGAAGCGCAATCTTTCCAACAAAGGATAAACCCGGTTTTGCGCCTCCTCCATAACCCGCCAATTAAAAGACAGCCAGGACAGTTCCCGATTAAAATATTTTTTTTGCGGTTGTTTAAGGCGTTTGTTCATGCACCCCGTCCCCGCCGACGCCTAAGCAGCGCTCGCTGAGCGTTGTTCACTGAGCAAGACATGCAGGCTTTCCCCGTCAGGCGCATCGCGCAGGCGCGCCCTCATATCTTCACGGCGCAACAATCTGGAGATTTGCGCCAAGGCTTTCAAATGCTCCCCGCCTGCATCAATAGGTGCCAAGAGCAAAACAACAAGATCAACCGGACGCTCGTCAATAGCGTCATAATCCAAAGGCGTCTCCAGGCGCGCAAATACGGCCCTAACGTCCATTAGCCCCTCAATCCGCGCATGGGGTATAGCAACGCCGTTGCCAACACCGGTACTGCCCAGGCGCTCGCGCTCCATGACAGCGCTGACAATGTCGCGGACTTTTATCTTGGACGCAGGGCCGTCTTGTTGAAGGGTAGCCCCACAGCTAACGGCCAAAAGCGCCATTTCTTGTAATAGCTGCTTCTTGCTGTCCGCGGTAAGTTTGGCGTTGATACACGCCGGCATAAATAAAGTTTCAGTTTTCATGATGGCTCACGGTTTATTTATTATCTTTTCGTCGCCCCACGACATTTTGCAGGGAGGCTCTTAGCGCGGTTGAAGCGGCGGGTCAATCCACCCTACATTGCCATCTGCACGTTTAAATACCACATTAATACCGCCGTGGACGGCATTTCGAAAAACAACGGCGCTGGAATCGGTTAAACCAAGCTCAAGTGACGCCATGCTCACTGTCATTGTGCGTAGCTCCGTTTTCTTTTCGGCAATCACCAAAGGCTCGCTGGGGCCGGAAAAATCCGCCTCCTCATCTTCATCGTCTTCTATATTGTTAACCGGGTTTTCCAAAATATATAAAGCCAAAGCTTCCGCTTTCTGGTCTGCCTGATGGTCTTTGAGCCGCCGCTTATAACGCCGCAAGCGTTTTTCCAAATGCCCCAAAGCCTCATCCGCCGCCCCATAAGCATCTTGGGCACTGCCATTGGCCTGCATGGTTGTGCCTGTGGGTAAATGCAGGGCGATGACCGTTTTAAAACCCGAACCAGCTTTGGAAACGGTGACATGGGCCTCCCCTGCTCTATGAATATATTTGTCCATCATGTCTTCAAGTCTGGCGCTAATTCGCTCGCTAAGTGCGGCGGAAACATCAATCCCTTTGCTGACGATTTGGACCTGCATATATTCTCTCCTATTTGCTGTGTTCTCCCGAACATAAAGATAGCATAAATTTTAAACACGGGTCAGAAAAAAATAAAAATTATAGTGAGCTGTGTGACAATAATGGCTGTTGCCATTTTTTCCTAACAAAATTCATTTATCCGCCGCTGCGTATAATACGTCGTCTTTGTACCGATGAGGGGATAGCCAGGCTTTCTCTGTATTTCGCCACTGTGCGCCGGGCAATGTCAATGCCCTGGGCGCGCAAATGATCGACAATTTTATCGTCTGAAAGCACGCTCTTGACGTCGGTTTCTTCACTAATGAGGATTTTTATTTTGTGACGTACCGCTTCCGCACTGTGGGCTTCGCTGCCGTCGGTGGCGGCAATGGCGGTGGTGAAAAAATATTTAAGCTCGAACGTGCCGCGCGGCGTTGCCATGTATTTATTTGACGTCACCCGGCTGACCGTGCTTTCGTGCATTTCAATAGCGTCCGCCACAGTTCTTAAATTAAGCGGCCGTAAATGATCAACGCCGTAGGCGAAAAATTCATCTTGTTGTTTGACGATTTCGCTGGACACTTTCAAAATCGTCCGCGCTCTTTGGTCGAGGCTTTTGACCAACCAACTGGCATTTTGTTGGCATTCGCTCATATAGGTTTTCACCTTCTCGTCCTTGGTGCCCGCACACACTTCGGCGTAATAGCGCGTGTTAATAAGCACGCGCGGCAAGGTATCTGTGTTCAGCTCCACCGCCCAGCTTTGGTCGGGACGCTCATGAACAAAAACGTCCGGCTCAATGGTCGCCGCCGCCTGCCCGCCAAATGCCAATCCTGGTTTGGGTGCAAGTGTACGCAGGCGCGTAATATAACGGCCAAGCGTATCGCCGTCGACCGCGCATAATTTTGCCAATTGGGCCAAATCATGCTTGGCCAGCAAGGGCAGATTTTGTAACAATATCCCCATAGGCGCGTCAAAGGCGCCAGCTTCTTTGAGTTGCAGGCTTAAACATTCTTGTAGGTTGCGGGCCATCACCCCGGTTGGCTCAAAGGTTTGTAACACCGTCAACACCGAGCTAACCCGCGCCAAATCTACACCCAGCCGCTTGGCAATATCATCAAGTTCGGCCTGCAAATACCCATTTTCGTCCACATGGGCGATGAGATAAGCGCCGATCATCCGCTCTTTATCATCGTGTATGGCCATAGCAAGTTGGGCGGTTAAAATATCTGAAAGCGTTTGCTCCCGGGCCGTATTGGCCATAATATCATAATCGCCACCCGCAGAAAACGATCCGCCCGAACCTGCTTTTGACCAATCAATTTCACCGCCGACAGACGGTGCGCTCGGGGCTAGGTCGGCGGTAGTTGCGTCAGTATCAAGCATGCCTTCAGAAGCATCCAAAGCCTCGGAAGCCGCCGTGCTGGGCGCATCCAGGTTAAGCTCGCTCAACCCGGTTTCGGTCTCAGCCGCGCTCGCCTCCTCGCCGCGCCGGTTTTCCGTGCCCGTCCCGCGCTCCAGCAAAGGATTGCTCTCCAATTGCTCTTCAACAAATGTCGCCAGTTCCAGATTGGAAAGTTGCAGCAATTTGATCGCCTGCTGCAATTGTGGCGTCATGACCAATGATTGGCCGAGCTTTAATTTCATTTGTGGCGCAAGTGCCATTTAGACCCCGGATTGTAAACGCATTTCTATCGGTATCTGCCTTGTAGCAAATATCCATTAAAGAGGTGTTGCAAATTATTTATTTTGCGGGCGCCGACGGTTTTGTTGTGCAAACCAGAAACGCGCCTAAGCGTATTTTTCGCCGAGATAAACTCGCCTTACATCTTTGTTGGCGCGGATTTCATCAGGGCTACCTTCAAAAAGAACATCGCCTTGGAACATGATCGAAGCCCGATCGACAATATCGAGGGTTTCGCGCACCCGGTGATCGGTGATGAGAATACCAATACCGCGCTTTTTGAGATAGCGGATAAGATCAGAAATATCGGCAATGGCAATCGGGTCAATGCCAGTAAAAGGTTCGTCGAGTAAAATAAAGGCGGGACGGGACGCCAGCGCCCGGGCAATCTCAACCCGTCGCCGCTCACCGCCTGACAATGCCAAAGCCGGGCTTTTACGAATATGGCCAATATTAAGCTCGTCCAAAAGCGCATCGACATTATCGGCCCATTGGCTTTTGTCTTTTTGGGTCAATTCAACAACGGCGCGAATATTTTCTTCAACGCTGAGGCCGCGAAATATGCTTTCTTCCTGGGGCAAATAACCAACACCCAAGCGCGCGCGCTGATACATAGGCAAGGCGGTAATGTCTTGACCATCAAGTACAATATTACCCCGGTCGGCCTCAATCAGTCCCATAATCATGTAAAAACTGGTTGTCTTGCCCGCGCCATTAGGCCCCATCAGCGCAACGATTTCGCCGCGTTGCACCGACAAGGTAATCCCCTTTACCACGGCTCTGCCCTTATAGGATTTGCCGATATTGATAGCGGCAAGGCCGGTGCTTGGCGGGGTGTTTTGGCTGTTGCTCATGGGCGGCTAAGCTCCGCCTGCACTGGTATCTGAACTGACGTCTGATGCGCTCTTAATCAAAATATTAACCCGCCCCTTTGAGCCACATTTACGGCCCTGACACGTGCCAACAACCCGTGCTTGTTGAGTGGTCAGATTATAAAATAATTTATCCCCGGTCACGATACTGCCGTCATCTTGTTTCAAGATAACATTTCCCGTTACAACAAATGTATCATCAATGCGGGTATAGACGCCTTTTTCGCCGCGCACTTCTTGCGTGGCTGTCAAATAATAAAAATTGCCGTCCGCAACAATTCTCGAAATATTGGTGCCGCTCAAAACCCCGCCGTCCGATGTGGTAATAACCATCTTGTCAGACAGTACCCGCACATCACCTTGACGGACATCAACGCCGCCGGTCAGGATAACTTCAGCACCTTGATATTCCAAACTATCAGAAGAAATATCGGTCGCCGCATTGTTGTCGGCGGCAAATTGCGCTTGCGCTGTCGACGCTGTGCCCACGGCGAGCACAAGGGCAACCATAAATTTGCCTGTGATTTTCAAATTTTTCATCTAAACGGCCTCCCTCATTGTCCAACCCTGATATTGACGCGACCATTGGGTTTGCAATTTCTGCCCAGGCAATCACCGCCAAAGCTAACCCGGTTAGCCGTCAAATCATATACCATCTTATTCCCCGAAACTGAATTACTGTTTTCTTGGGTAAATTCAACATTGCCCGTTACTGTGATAATATCTTTATCGCGCTCGTAAACCCCTTTTTCTCCCAAGACTGCGTTTTCCGGAGTTTCGTACTTAAAATTATCAAGGGCGACAATTTTGTTAATATTGCCATATCCAACCATTTTGCCGTCCGCGTCGACCAATTCTTCGCGAAACATATCCATCCGGTCGGCATAGATTTTAGAACTGCCCTGTATGATAAGCACATTGCCGCTCAGTGTGGTTTTAGGCCCTTTATAAACGGCCCTGTCCGCCTTGACATCAATCGGCTCATCACCGCCAAAAGAAAGCTTTAACGGGCTGTTGTTGGCATTGTTATTGTCCTTTGTAATATCTTCGTCCGGCGCAGTACCGTGAGGGGCGCTCATAACCTCACTCGCTTTTCGCGCGACAAGCTGGGCGCTCATGCCGTTTTTAAAGACAAATTCGCTATACCCGTCATTAATCTCATAAGCATTGCCCTCCGCTTGGCCAAAATCACCAGTGCAATTAATGCTTTGATCTCCTTCAATGCGCTTATCCTTCACAAGGATGCGCGCATGATTGGTCGTACAAGCATAACCGTCATCGGTTTTAAGATTGACCTCTTGGCTTAATTCCAACACTTCTGTCTCCACATTATAAGCACCCGACAGAGCCAGAATAACACTTTGACCGGCGGCGTCATTGCGCAAAAAATTGAGCACCGGATTGGTCAGTTTCATTTCGTCCGGGCTGCGCAAGAGCCGGATGGCGGCGTCTGCCGTGATGCGGTAAGGCAGATTATCACTTGTCTGCCCCCGATATACCGGATTGACCATTTTAACCGCTTCATCGGGGTTATCCGTCGGGATAATTGTCGTAGGAGCTTTGATGAAAAACCAAAACAGCACCAAGACAAGCAAGCCCGCCAGCACCATCAGCACACGGCGGGTTTGAAAAACAATAACGGAATGACGCCGGGCTGCATCCAAGGTCAACACCCGGCGCGGCTCCCAAAACTGCACGTCATGGCGAGGCGGGTGGGGGTCGTTATCGGTTTGCGCAGTGGTCATATAGTTTTAAAACCCGTTATAATTGCCATCACATAGCCCATACTGCACAAGAATGCGACACCGAAAAGCGTTAAATTTAATTACGTTTTGGTTAGAGGGTTTGTCGCGACCCGCTTTTTATCCGGCCCTGATATTGTCAAGAATAGCGCCAACGGCGGCTTTGGGATCAGAAGCTTGGGTGATGGGGCGGCCAATGACAATATGGCTAGCCCCGTTTTTAAAAGCTTGACGCGGTGTGCTGACCCGTTTTTGGTCGCCCTTATCACCGTCTGACATCCGTACGCCAGGTGTCGTGATTAAAAAACCGTCAGGCACAAGAGCGCGGATCTTGCACGCTTCCAGAGGCGAAGCAATAACGCCGTCAACCCCCGCCTCCACGGCTTGCTTGACCCGGTGTAAAACCAATTCCTCGGCGCTCATAGCAAACCCTATCTTGCGCAATGCATGGTCATCAAGAGATGTGAGCACCGTCACCGCCATAATTTTTAAACTGTGTTCTGCCCGCGCCTTTACCGCCGCGCTCATAACATCCGGTGTGGCGTGAACGGTGAGCATATCGGCGCCCATTGGCGCAATGCTGGCCACCGCTTTTTGCACGGTCGCGCCAATATCGTGGAGTTTATAATCAAGAAAAACGGCCTTGCCGCGCGCCTTTAAAACTTGCGCAAGCTCCATGCCGCCAACGGGGAGGAGTTGCAGACCTATTTTATAGGCGCATATATCGTCGTCCAATATTTCAACCATTTCCAGAGCCTGCTGCGTGCTGGGTAAATCCAGCGCAACATAGAGACGAGGATCAGCACCCATCAGCGCGTTTTTCTGATTTTGTCGGAGTTTTTATTCATCAAAGCCAGCGCCGTACTATCCGGCAAGAGCCGCGCGGCTATAGCAATCATTCTGTTGGCCCGCCCCGGTATGTAGACGGCTTTGTTTCTCTCCAAAGCCATAAAGCCGCTTTGAGCAACCTCCTCGGCGCTCATCCACATCCAGCTAGGCAGCTTGCTGACGGCGGTGCGTGTCTGGTTAACATCATGAAATTCGCTCATGGTAAAACCGGGGCATAAGGCGGATACTTTTATGCCGTCGCGGGCCAATTCCAAGTTTAAGGATTGGGAAAACTTCACCAAAAAACTTTTCGTTGCGCCGTACAAAGTATGACCACGCGAGCCGGGGATATGCCCAGCCAGACTGGAGACATTGATGATGCGGCCAAATTTGCGCTTGCGCATGCCGGGCACAACCAGATGGGTCAACTCACACGGGGCTTCCAACATCACCGATAAAAAATCCTTATGGGCTTGCCAGTCATTATCGGCAAAATTACCGGTCAGACCATAGCCCGCATTATTAACCAACCCGTCCACATGTGCACGTTTTTTAGCCAGCCGATTGATGATATCCTGGGGGGCTCCAGGCACCGCCAGATCTGCGGGAATAATATGGGACAGTGTGCCAAATTCGCTTTTTAACGCCCGGGCCAACTCAATCATCGGCTGTTCACGCCGCGCTGTCAG
>QIKS01000069.1 GCA_003233025.1 Hellea balneolensis
CCAGTTCGCCGAACAACCGCGCTTTGGCGGCGAAATAATCATCCATATCTTCGTGATAATCAAAATGGTCTTGGGTCAGATTGCTAAACCCGACCGCCGCCAAATCTGCCCCGTCAAGCCTGTGTTGTTTAAGCCCGTGGGAGGAAGCCTCCATACCGGCGTGGGTAATCCCCTGCCCGGCAAGGCTTTGCAAGCTTTGGTGCAAGGCGGCGGCGTCTGGTGTTGTATGCGACAGAGGGATGACACCGTCTTTTGTTGTTATGCCCAATGTGCCAAAACAGGCGGCGTTTAAACCGGAAAATTGCCAGATTTGGCGCAGGAAATCTATGGTCGAGCTTTTGCCATTTGTCCCGGTCATGGCCACCAGTGTCTCAGGCTGGCCCGGATAAAGCGCGGCGGCGAATTGTGCAAATGTCAGGCGCGGATTTGGGACGGCAATATAAGGGACAGACAGATTTTCCAAACCGGGCATTGATACAATCGCGCTGGCACCATTTTGGATGGCCTGGTCAATAAAATCACGACCATCAGCGATCTCGCCGCGAATGGCGGCAAATATATAGCCTGGCTCGATACGGCGGCTGTCACTGCTAATCCCGGTAATATCCGGGTCTGTTTTTGTCGGCAACTCTTGCGGCATTATCAGGCTGGACAGCTTCATCGCCCCCCCCCTATGCTGGCGCTCTTGGCCTCGACCTCGGCCAATTTGGTGGTGCGGCTAACTCCCAAAATCGGCGCAATGCGCTCGACAACGGCGCCGGCGGTTCGAGCGGCATTCCACCCCGCACCAGCAAATCCGTAGGTATCAGCAGCAGCTTTTGGTTCGTCATAAACAATGAACACAAGATAATTCGGGTCGCGGTGCGGGAAAGCGGCGCTAAAAGATGTGACCAGACGATTGGTGACATAAGCCCCGTCGATAAATTTTTCCGCAGTGCCGGTTTTGCCCATAACTTCATAACCAGAAATATCAGCATTACCCCCCGTTCCGTCAGTGACAACATAGCGCATCATATCAACAATCGTGCGCGATATTTCAGGAGATACGGCACGGCGTTTGGGGTATAATCCGCCTTCTGGTCGCTTTAATATTGTTGGCTCAATATAATAACCGCCATTGAGCAAGGTCGCCGTCGCGACGCTCAGCGCCAAAGGTGTCACATTAATACCGTGACCATATGCAATGGTCGCCGTGGTCAGATTTTGCCATTCTTGAGGCAATATGGGGGCGGCACTTTCGTGCAGCTCAAACGGCACCCGCGATAACAAACCAAGACGTCCAAGCAAATCTTCTTGCTTTTCCCGCCCGGCCCGCAAAGCAATGATGGCGGAACCTTTATTGGAGGATTTGGCCAACACATCCCAAATTCCCAAAGCAACAGGGCTGGGGTGATCGTCACGGATTGATTTTTTTCTGACAACTAATTTATTTTGCACCGGCAATTTTTCACCCTTCGCCACCACACCCGTCTCATAGGCCAAAGCCATAGTGACAGGCTTAAATGTTGAGCCAAGTTCATAGGGCTGCATTGAGGCGCGATTAAGGAGATTGTCAGGCATTTCTGCGCCGGGTTGATTGGCATCATAATCGGGCATGGAAGCCAGGGCGAGAATTTCGCCGTTTTTGACATTAAGGACAATACCAGACGCAGCGTCCGCCTTATATTTCTCCATGCCCGCCCGCAATTCATCTTCCAGGATAAATTGCGCCCGCATGTCCAAAGACAAATATTTAACCTGGGTTTCCACCTGTCTCAACTCCGCATCAAACGCTTTTTCCGCGCCCGCAATACCGATAAGATCCCGGTCTGTATGTCCCAAAATATGGGCCGCCAACCGACCACGCGGATACACCCGGCGCGGCTCTATTCTAAAACCAAGTTCGGGCAAGCCCAGCGCAAAAGCTGCTTGGCGTTCCCGGGGCGTAAGATTGCGCTTGATCCAGACAAATTGCTTATCTTCGTTGAGCAATCCTTCAACAATAGCCGCGTCCAAGTCCGGGAATGCAGCCGTGAGCGCCTCGGTCGAGGCGACAGCGTCCCAGACCTCTTTCGGGTCGGCATATAAAGAATAAGTATCCAGATTGGTGGCTAAAAGTTCGCCGTTTCTGTCAACAATATCCGCACGGTATTTGGCCACATTGCTGGGCATGGGCGTAAACACGCGCGGCGTCCTAAACATGGAAATTTCGGCCAATCGACTGATCAGTAAAAACAAAACCAGAGCGAATATGCAAACACCCATGATAATCCGCACCCGGGCCTGGCGAATGAAGACGAACTCCTTGTCCTCTGCGCTCAACCGGGACGCCGTCACGAAAGACGGCCCATTTTGCTCAAATTCGGGAAGGGCAATGTCTTTAAGTTTTTTCATGGCTCGCCCGCACTATTGTCAGGCGCCGGTTTTTCTTTGGCAAAACTGCTGGCCGCTTCGTCCATTGTTAAGACCCGCTCGGCGTCAACCGGGTGCAAATCAAGATAGCTTTCCGATAATTGGCGAATGCGGGCCGGGCTTTCCAAATGGGCAATTTCGACCTCCAGCATTTTGACACTAGCCTGGCTCGCATCTAAAACACGCTGTAACTGCCTCACTTCCGCCCGCGCCTCAAGCGCCCTTGTCTTGATGAAAAACAAAACAACGATCAGGGCCAATCCAACCAACATTAAAAACGCCCAGCCAATCCGGTTGATCCGCCCCAGGGTTGAACGACGGTAAGGATGCACACTCATGAAACCATCTCCGCCAATTGTGCCAAATCGGGAACATTGGGCAGCATGTCATTTTGCAAGCTTTCGTCCTCCCAAGCACTTGCCTGGGTACGCACGGCTACGCGCAGCCGGGCCGAACGCGAACGCGGATTGCGCGATTGCTCTTGAGCGCCGGGGGAAAGAGATGACCGCTTGGCGAGGATGAAGGACGGCGGTCTTTGCTCATGCTTTACCGGCGGCATATGTCGCGAGCCGCCAAGGGTTTCGCCCGCACGTTTTCGCAAAAAAGATTTTACAATCCGGTCCTCAAGAGAGTGGAAACTGACAACCACCAATCGCCCACCTGGCGCCAGTATTTTCTCCGCTGCCAACAAAGCTTTTTCCAGCTCAGAAAGTTCGTCATTTATGTAGATGCGCAAGGCTTGAAAAACCTTGGTCGCCGGATGTTTTTTCCCCGAACGTCCAAGCGCATCACTGATGACATTGGCCAAATCTTCCGTCGTCTCAATCGGAGCGACTTCGCGAGAACGAACAATGAAATCTGCACATTTTTTAGCGCGGCGCTCCTCACCGTAGACTTTAAATATATCTCTTAACTCTTTGTCTTTCAATGAGTTTACAGCGTCCATCGCGTTCGGGCCAACGCCGGACATGCGCATATCAAGCGGCCCTGAATTTTGAAACGAAAACCCGCGTTCGCTCTGGTCAAGCTGCATTGAGGAAACGCCAATATCCAAAACGACACCGTCGACCTCCCCCGCCGGCGCGACAGTTTCCATGTTCGAAAATGCAATATGTTCAAAGCGAAAACGGCTGCCAAATTCGGCCGTAAATTTGTCCGCGTCCGGCCTGACATTTGGGTCGCGGTCAAGGCCGATTACCGTGCAATCTGCCGCCTGTAAAAATGCGCGACTATACCCGCCTGCGCCGAACGTAGCGTCAACATAAATCTCTCCGACCTTTGGCTTTAGTGCGCGCACAACTTCATCAAGCAAGACCGGAATATGCTCCATCACCCGCCCCGGCTTTCAGCTTGGTCGGGTCGGGTCGGCTGTCCGCGCAAGCGAAGCTGGTGGCGATTTTCTCGCGCCATTTTACGAGCCGCCACAGACTGGACTTCATAATCAACCGGGTTCCAAATCTCAAAGCGCCGCCCCAAACCGATAAATGTTGCCTGGCCATCCAAATTGGCATATTCGGCCAAAGCCTTGGGAAGGGAAACCCGCCCATTAGCATCAAATGCCAGGCGCTTACTCTCGGTAAATATCGCCCGCTCAAAAGCATTGCGTACATCATCATAAGGATCCATGTTTTCCAAAAAACCCTGATAATCCCGCATCAAGCTAATGCCGCCGCCTTCAAGATAAGGCCCGTCAAAGCTTGGCCAAACGATAATACCCTCAAACATGTCGTCGCTCACAACCGCCCTAAAATCCGCAGGCACAGAAATCCGTCCCTTGGCATCAAGCGTATTGGTTGACCTCGATAAAAACATTATTTCCCCAAAAATGCGCAAGGCATGTCAAATAACATGCTTAATATCTTTATGGGGATAGCATGGGGAAACATGGGATACAACGCCTATTTAGGACATTATTAAGTATATTTCACTGATTTACGGCTTCATATCTGGAGGCGCGCAAACAAAAGCAGAACATTTATTGGTGCAGGTGTTTATTCCACTATTGTCCGGTTTAAACGCCCTCCTCTCTCATAGCCACCGCCCCGTCCGGGGACGGGAATGTATGGAAAAGAGAGGATGAAACTTAAACCGAGATGCAAAGGCAATGGCGAGAGAAAAAAGCATGGCACATATAGCTAAACCTGCCCGCTTATTGTCTTGCACCGGCGCACGTTTTCCAATAGGCGAAAAAGGAAATACACCGAAGCTTAACAAGGTCGCTACATCATGCCGTCATCAGCGAAGTTTCGCCTCTACACAATCGTTGCCCTGGTCATACTGATTTGGAGTACGGGTTATACGCTCATGGGTTATACCATGATGAAAGGTTTCCCGCCGGCATGGCTACCCGCCGCACGTACCACATTACCAGCCTTGGCCATTACTCTCTATATTTATATGAGCGGCAACCGGCTGCCGCCCCTAAAAGACATGCGTTGGTTTTGGTATGGCTTGATGGGTTTTTTGGGCATGACGGCGCCGTTTTATTTGCAAGCCAAAGGTCAGATGGTTGTTGAAAGTGGGCTGGCCTCTATCTTGATTAATGGCAGCATGCCGCTGTTTACCATCATATTGGTGCATTTTTTCGTCAAATCCGAGCGGCTAAATTTGCGCAAAACCTTGGGGTTTGGCGTCGGGGCTATCGGCGTGTTTTTGCTGTTCCTGTCCGAAACCTTAAGCTGGAAATTGCACTTTAACTGGCAGGCCCAAACCCTTGTCCTCATGGTCGCCCTGTCCTACGCCTTGGCTTCTATCGTCGCCAAGCGCGCGCCCGATACGCCCGCCAGTGTTGGCGCGGCCATCATGTTGATTGCCGCGACCATCGTCGCCCTTGTTATGGCCGCCTCAAGCGGGTTGCCGACCGAGAACATGCCCGGCGGACTTATCATTGCCCTGTTTGTTTTGTCGATATTTTACACGGGGCTTTCGGATATTTTATACTTGAAAATCATTAAATCAAGCGGCCCGATGATGATTGCCAAGATCAATTATATTGTCCCGGTTTTCGCCCTTATTTTTGGCATGATTTTCCTGGGCGAAGGGTTTAGCTGGCGCTCTGTTGCGGCCATGATGATCATTATCACCGGGCTTCTGATCGCTCGCAGCGACGAGGATTAAGTGACAGAACGCCGCTTTATTTACCTGGCCTCCATCACCATTATCTTGTTTTGGGGAACGGGATTTACGCTCATTGGCTACGCGGTCAAATTTATCGACCCCATATGGCTTGTGGCTATGCGGACGTGTATGGCTGCGGTTGTGCTTAGTATTTATATGCATTTACGCGGCCATAAATTCCCCCGCCTGAGGGACAGGCGCTGGTTGTGGTACGGGTTTATGGGCCTGATCGGCATGGTATTGCCGTTTTTTCTAACCGCAACGGGGCAAATCCATGTGGATAGCGGGCTATCGGCAATCCTGATCGGTTTCATGCCGCTTATTACCATTGTCCTGGCCCATTTTTTTGTGCAGGGCGAGCAATTAAGCCTGCGTAAAAGCATAGGGTTCTTCATCGGGTTTTTGGGGATTGTGTTGCTATTTCTTCCCGAGAATTTGAGCCTTGATCTCATCACTCATTGGCGCTCACAAGCCTTGATTTTGGTTGCGGCGGTTTGTTATGCCGTCTTGACAATTTGTGCCAAGCGCGCACCCGAAACGCCCGCCAGTGTCGGTGCGTCCATGATGCTCATATGCGCCGCAAGCCTGTCGCTTATTTTGGCAATGGCATCAGGCTTGCCAACGACAATGCCGCCGTCGTCTGCCATTTTTGCCGTGATCGCCTTAGCCCTCGGCCCGACCGGATTTATCAGCATTCTCTATTTGCGGCTGGTACAGGTTGCCGGGCCAAGCCTGATCGCTACCATCAATAATATTGTTCCTGCCTGTTCGCTGATTGCCGGCATGATTTTCCTAAACGAGCCCTTTTCCTGGCGCGCCTTCATGGCCATGTTCATCATCGCGGTCGGTCTCTTGATCGCTCGCCGGCGCAAGCGTATTTAGGCCGTGGCCGAGCGGGCCATTGCCCTTGCCTAATTTAGGCGCAGTTTTGATCGCTTCAAAAACGAACTCGCGGGCCTGGCGGACGGCTTCTTCCAAGGGTGTGCCCAAAGCCAGCCCCGCTGCCAGCGCCGATGCCAATGTGCAGCCGGTTCCGTGGGTGTGGCGTGAGTAAATACGCGGCGCGCTCATAATGTGATTACCCGCGTCTGTGACCAAGACATCGACAATGCTTTTGCCTTTAACATGCCCGCCTTTCATCAACGCCCCATATGCTCCCATTTCAAGCAAAGCTTCTCCGGCCTTGATCAGGCCGTCAATATCGGTGATTTTCACGCCCGTCAAAATCTCGGCTTCGGGGGCGTTGGGCGTGATGATATCAGCCAGAGGGATCAACTTTTCCTTTAAGACCGCCACCGCATTTTCGTCCAGTAAAGCATCGCCGCTGGTGGCAACTAAAACCGGGTCAAGCACGACCGTTGTATCCGGCGCCTCCTTTGTGATGATATCGGCCACAGCCTCCACGATTTCCCCATTGGCCAACATGCCAATTTTAATCACATCCGCCCCGATATCTGACAAAATGGCTGTAAGTTGTGCACCGACCATAGAGGCATTGACGGCTTCCACCCGCTGGACACCGAGCGTATTTTGCGCCGTGATTGCGGTTATGGCCGTTGTGCTGTAGACGCCGAAAGCAGCGCAGGTTTTGATATCCGCCTGAACCCCTGCCCCGCCGCTGCTATCAGATCCGGCGATGATCAGAACCCGTCCAACTTTATCCATTTCCCCGCTCCTCAATTGCTTGCCAAACCTTCAAGGCTTGTACGGTCTGTGCTACGTCGTGAACCCGGATGATATCTGCGCCCTTACTCGCCGCCCATAGGGCACTGGCCAGAGAACCGCCAAGCCGTTCGTCAACAGCCGATTTATCAATCATATTGATAAAGTTTTTGCGCGACGTACCCATCAATATGGGTAAGTTCAGCTTGTGAAACCCGTCCAAATTATGCAGTAAATCAAGATTATCCCCCAGCCTTTTGCCAAAGCCAATGCCGGGATCAAGGATGATATTCTCAAGCTTGACATCTGCCCCCAATGCTGCCTCCACACGCGCCGCCAAAAACGCCATGATTTTTGCGGCAACATCTTTGTATCGGGGCGCGGCCTGCATTGTTTTAGGTGTGCCGCGCATATGCATCAGCACGATTTTACACCCCAACTGCGCGGCGACGGCGGGTGAATTTTTTGCAAATGTCAAAGCGCTGACATCATTCCAAATCCTCGCCCCCGCCTCCACCGCCGCTTTCGCCACATCCGGGCGACGGGTATCAATGGAAATTTTCACGTCAATACCCGATAGAGCTTCAATGACAGGAATGACCCGTTCCAGTTCTTCTTCGGCGTTAATCTCTTCGGCCCCAGGCCGGGTGCTTTCCCCGCCAATATCAATGATATCCGCCCCGGCCGCGCACAATGCATGGGCATGTGCGACCGCCACGTCTACGTCGACAAACCGACCGCCATCAGAAAAACTATCAGGCGTAATGTTCAATATGCCCATTATTTTAGGAGACATAAGCTAGGTCTGCGGTTTTGGCTTTGGCTTGATTTTTGGTTTGGCCTTGGCTTTCGGTTTTGCTTTTGTTTTTACAGTCGTTGGTACGGCCGCCAGGCCAGAGCCCTTGCTCTTGTCATCAAAATCCGGGCGTTTGGGCAGGATATTGTCTTCGAGCAGGTTTTTAATCTCGTCACCAGACAGGGTTTCATATTCCAAAAGCGCTTCGGCCAATTTCACCCAGTCTTTCTTTTTGCGTTTCAAAACGGCCTGCGCTGTCTCATAGGCATCAGTGACGAAGCGTTTGATCTCTTCCTCAATCAAGCTGGCTGTCTCTGGCGAAATGGCGGTTCCCCGCCCAATGCCAGGCATGAAGCTGTCATAATCTGTGTTTTTATAAGCAATCGGCCCCACCTTGTCAGACAGACCCCATTCGGTAACCATAGCCCTGGCAATCCGGGTGACTTGCTCGATATCAGACGCGGCGCCGGACGTGACTTTATCATAGCCAAATTTAAGCTCCTCAGCCGCCCGTCCGCCCATAGCCATCGCCATGGTGGCAATCATTTCCTGGCGGCTTTGAGAGATTTGGTCACGTTCGGGCAAATATTGCACCATGCCCAGCGCCCGGCCACGCGGAATAATTGTCGCTTTGTG
>QIKS01000168.1 GCA_003233025.1 Hellea balneolensis
CTTTTAGCTGTTCTTTTAGCTGCGGGTTTTTTCGTCGGCTTTGCCTTTGCTTTCGCAGCCTTTGGGGCAGGTTTTTTCTCGCTCTTTTTAGGGGCTTCTTTTTCCTCAACCTTCTTTTTAGTCCGCCGAGCTGGTTTTTTAGCCTTCTCGGATGGCTCACTATCAGGCGTCTTCGCTTCAGGTGTTTTCACCTCAGGTTTTTTCTGGGCCGCCGGCTTTCTTGTCCGCTTTTTAGGTTGCTCTTTCGGGCTGTCCTCTGAGCTTTCCGGTTTTGGCGCAGATGTATCTTCAACCACTGGATCGGCTTGACCGTCTGTGTTGGCCTGATTATCAGCGTTAGGACGACGTCCCCGTCCGCCTCTGCGGCCCCGGCGGCGTTTGCGTTTAGGCGGCTTGTTATCTTCTAAAGTTTCATCATCAGCAGCAGGAGCTTCCGGTTTGGCAGATTTTTTCTGCTGGTTCCTGCGGCCGCCCGTTTTGCGGGCTTCCTTGACGATATCCTCTAATGGATCTGTTTTTTGGTCTTTATTCTTCTCCAGCCGTTCCAACTTAAATTCTGGTCGGATCAGGCTGTCATCGGCGACAATTTCGCAAAACATTTGCGATTGTTGCTCGATCTGGTTTAGCAAATCCCGCTTTTCATTAATCAAATAAGCAGCGACATCGGACGCAACATGGACGCGGATACGCTTGGCAATGCCGCGTATGCCTTCTTCTTCGATGGCGCGCACGGCTTTGAGAGCGCTTGATTCGGCGGAGCGTTTACGGCCGACCCCGTGGCAATGGTCGCAGGACGCCGTTGCCCCTTCCAAAAGACTGCGGCGGCGGCGTTGGCGAGAGATTTCCATCAGGCCAAATTGCGAGATTTTACTCATTTGCACCCGGGCACGGTCTGTGGCCAGAGCGTCGCGCATTTTTTTCTCGACCGCACGGTTATTACGGTTTTCGTCCATATCAATAAAATCAACAACGATAAGTCCGGCCAAATCACGCAGGCGCATTTGGCGGGCTAATTCTTCGGCCGCCTCCAAATTGGTTTTAAGAGCCGTGCGCTCGACATTGCGTTCTTTTGTTGAACGACCTGAATTAACATCAACGGAAACAAGAGCTTCGGTGGGGTGAATAACCAGATAACCGCCAGAGCGAAGCTGGGCTACAGGTTCCAGACAAGCTTCGATTTGCGGCTCGACCTGATAGCGCAGAAACAGGGGGATATCGTCCTTATAGGGCTGAACGTTTTTGGCATGGCTTGGCATCAGCATTTTGATGAAGTTTTTGGCGTTTTTATAGGCCTCATCCCCTTGCACCAATATGCTTTCGACGTCTTTACCGTAAAGGTCGCGGATTGACCGTTTGACCAGATTACCTTCCTCATGGATCAGGGCAGGGGCAATGGAATCCAGTGTGGTATCGCGGATTGTATCCCACAGGCGCGACAGATATTCATAATCACGCTTGATCTCGGCTTTGGTGCGCTTTGCGCCTGCCGTGCGGACAATAACGCCCATGCCTTGAGGGACGGACAATTCGCTCATGATCTTTTTCAAGCGCTTACGGTCTGTACCATTGGCGATTTTACGCGATATGCCGCCGCCGCGCGGGGTGTTGGGCATAAGAACGCAATACCGACCTGCCAAGGACAAATAGGTTGTCATGGCGGCGCCTTTATTGCCGCGTTCTTCCTTTACCCCTTGAATGAGCAAGATTTGCCCGCGCTTGATAACTTCCTGGATTTTATAGCGGCGCCTGGATTGACGTTTGCGTCTTGCGCCGTGCATATTTTCTTGTTCTTCTGCTGCTTCTTTCTCGGAAGCATCAGCAGCGTCATCCTCGCCGTCATCATTATCATCAGAGGCGTTATCATCTTCCTCATTACTTTCATCAGCCTTATCATCTTCCTCACTGTCAGCATCGCTGACGGATTTGGATTTTTTAGTTGCAGACTTCTGGGCTGAGGGTTTTTTGCTTGTTTCTTTTTTAGCAAGCTCGCTTTCTACGGCTTCCTCTTCCTCGCGGCTTTCGGCCTGTTCGGCTTCGATCAGGGCAAGGCGATCTTCATGGGGGATTTGATAATAATCCGGATGAATTTCGCTAAATGCAAGAAAGCCGTGGCGATTGCCGCCATATTCAATAAAGGCAGCTTGCAGGGAAGGCTCGACACGGGTTACCCGTGCGAGATAAACATTTCCGCGCAGTTGTTTCTTGTTTTCGCTCTCATAGTCGAGTTCCTCGACGCGGGTTCCGTCGACAACCACCACCCGTGTTTCTTCCGGGTGGGAGGCGTCGATCAACATTTTCTTTGACATATATATCTCCAATATGGCCCCAAACCGTTACCATATCTGCGCTGGCATTTGCGGGGCAAATGCGCGCTAGGCGAGCGGGTGTGTAAAGGGGCTTTAAGTGTGTTAAAATTCTTAATAAAAATGCTTGCGATTGCACAAAACCAGCTCGAACTCGCTCACCGATGGACGTAAATCCACGTGGCTGAAGGCTGGATGTGTTCTCGCGCAGCATAAAATTCCTAATTGTGGTTCCAGACGGAACCTGCTCAAAGGAATACGCGCATCAGCCCGTCTTCCCCTAAAAGGGTTCTGGCACATCTGGATCAACAAATAAAGCCGTAATATCTATATTACCGCCGCTTGAATGATTTGCGCCGGTTTCACCCAGGGTGTATGAAGGGCGACACGGTGAGTCGGGGGTTTAATGGCAAAATTATATTTCAATTACTCAGCAATGAATGCGGGCAAATCAACCTTGTTATTACAAGGCAGTTATAATTACCGTGAGCGCGGTATGAATACCATGTTGATGACGGCCAAGCTTGACGACAGGGCCGGCAAGCGGGTGATTGCTTCTCGTATAGGACTTGATAGTCACGCGGAAGTTTTTGGCAAAGACGACAATGTTTTTGAGGTGATTAAAACCCGGCACGAGGAAAAACACATTGATTGCGTCCTCATCGACGAGGCGCAATTTTTAAGCAAAATTCAAGTTCGCCAATTGGCCGATATTGCCGATGATCTCAAAATACCGGTTCTATGCTACGGCTTGCGCACTGATTTTCGCGGCGAGCTTTTCCCCGGCAGCGCCGAATTGCTGGCCTTGGCCGACAGCCTTCGCGAAATTCGTACGATCTGCTGGTGTGGCCGCAAAGCCAGCATGGTCTTGCGGCTCGATGGCAATGGCGCCGTCATTAAAAGCGGCGCGCAAGTGGTTATTGGCGGCGAGGATGTTTATGCTTCCGTCTGCCGCCAACACTGGAAAACCGGGCAGCCAAGCCAGCAAGCTTAATCCTAAAGGTCTCTTGCGATATCAACAAGGATGCTCAAAACATTGGCCGCCCCTTGTGCTTGCTCGATATAGGCTTGCGCTTCGGTGCGGTTAAGCGTGCGGTGTAAGGTGATGACTTGTCCGGAGAAATCAACCATTTCCGTGGTGATATTTAATATTTTATAGCTCACATCCAAAGCCTCTTTGGTAATATGAACGCTTGCATGTGTGGTTTGCAGGGCGCCTTTGCCAGAATATTCCCCGGTTTTATAGGCAAATTGGCTGGCGCCTTTTGCTGTATAATAAACGCCTTTCCCGGCTACTTCCCCGGTCTTATAAGCGGTTTTTGCCGGTATTTTAGCCAATAGGCTCGCCCCCTTAATGGCCAAACAGCCGCCGACGCCCATCGTGCTGATGATGGTGGTGATGCTTAAAATAACAAAGATGTGCTTTCGCATAATAATCCCCCAGACATATACCCGTAGGGCTAACTGGCTTATAAAACTTTAAGAAGGCCGTTTTATCGGCCTTCCAACCGCCACGCGCCGAGCAGAGCCGCTAAAATAAGCAAGAAATACAGCCATGTCGGGCCAAATGGTGTGCGGCGCGATTGGGTGACGTTAAATTTCTCATTGGCGACAAGTCCAACAAAACCAGCGCCCGCGGCTTTGCTACCGGGTTTAATTCTCCTGATATTGGGCAGATCGCTTGCGTCTTGCGGCCAGTAACTGCCGCCGCCTGTGGCTGCGACCAAGGGGGCGAGAATATCGGGTGTTGGCAATATGTGCTCAAATTCAATCGGGTTTAGCGCGCCAGCAGCGGCGACACTTGATAAATCATCCAGCTTAACCCGGTAAGCACCTTGCGCTTCGGCGGCGATTTTTGCGGCGAAAACACCGGGCCTTACCCGTTTAAGCTTGATGGTTTGTACGTTGCCGTCCGGCCCGGTAATCTCAACGGATTTTTCAATGTCGTCCAGGCTCGTGTGTTCAATATGCAAATGGCCGCTTTCTATACGCGCACTGAGGCGTTCGGCTTCCAAATCCGGCTCGCCCATCAACCAATGGGCCAAGCGCCTGAACATCTCATTATAAGGCCCGCCGCCGTCAACGCCTTTGGCCCACAGCCAGGCTTGATCGGACATCAGAAGCGCGGTGCGTCCTTTTTCGATTTTATCCACAATCAGCAAAGGATTGCTTTGGTCATTGACCATCAGCACATCGCCGCCAATAGCCTGCGCCTCTATGGTGCGATACCACCGGCCCCAACTATCGGCAATCGCGCCATTAAAAATAGCGGTGATCGGGTGTCTTTGGCCTTTTTCGCTTAATTTGGCTCTAAAGGCTTCGGTATTGACACCCCCGGTTGGCCGGGCCGGCAAAACGGCGATGAGGGGCGAGCGGGCCAGGCTTTCTGCGCTGGCAAAGGCTGGCCCGGTTGCGACCAATAAAGCCCCGCCGCCTTCGACATATTTGGCAATATTGGCGATATAATAAGGGTTGAGCATTTGCCGCGAAAGTCCGCGTGCGCTCATGGAGCGGCGGCGAAATTGATCGAAAATTACCAGATCAAATTCAGACAGCTTTTCTTCAAATAATTCCCGTTCAGGAAATTGTATCAAGGACAGCTCGCGCGGTTGCGCATTGGTAAATTTTGCCCCCGGATTGGTTAAAATGGTAAATTGCACAAGATCAACACTTGGGTCTGATTTCAAGAGATTGCGCCAGGCCCGCCCGCCCATATGGGGCTCACCGGTAATCAGTAATACCCGTAAGCGGTCTCTGATACCGGAAATTTCTGCCACCAGTAAATTGTTGACCAAGGTCAATTCCCCGTCCGCTGCTTCAATTTCGATTTCCACGGAATTGACGCCGCGTTTTTCGATCTCGATGGGGATGGAGATTTTATTGCCGATTATGGCGTCAAACCGTGCTTGTAATTCACCACCGACCCGGATTTCCAATTTGGCGCGCTCGCCTTCATGACCAGGGTCTTCAACTCTGATTTCAAATATTGCTTGCTCCCCGACCAGGCCGTATTTCGGTGTTATCAGCGGCTGCAAGCGTCGATCGCGGGCGTTTTTATTGCCAATGATAATGCTGTGAAAAGGGACGTTTTTTGGCAGGAGATTATCTGGCGGATTTGGCAAATCATGAACCAAGCCATCGGTAATGGCAAAAACGCCGGCTATTCTGTCCGTGGGCAGGGCGCTGAGGGCGTCTATAAGACTTTGGGTCATAAGCGTGCCATTGGCGTCCGGGTTGACGGACAGGGTGGTCACTTCAAGACCGTCAAGGGCCGCCAGTTTTTCGTTGAGGGCTTGGGTGATTGCCCCGGCACTGCTTTGACGATCCGCCAAAGCCATGCTGTCGCTTTTATCGGTTAAAATCACGGCGATATCGGGCAGGGGGGTACGCTCTTCCAAAAGTTTTTGCGGATTGAGCAAAGCGCCGCACAGGATAAATCCGGCCACGGCACGTAAGATAAAGCTTTTAAGCCCGCGCCATTCCCCGATCATGCCAGAGATCAGGATGAGAGCGGTTAACAAGACGGTTAGCCAGATCGGAATAAGCGGATCAAAAACAACGGAAACGTTCATTCGTCCCCCCGCAATTGATTGTCAGGGCTTTGTTCAATTTGGCGCTCATTACCGCCCAGCCGTTCAACCAAAATGGCGGCGTGGACTTGATCGGCCTTATAATTACCTGACAAGGCATACATGGCCAAATTGACCCCAAACCGGTAAGCCATTTCCCGTTGGCGCGGGATATCGTCTTCAATGACGGCCAGATAGCGCCCCCGTTCGTCCTTGGCCCAGGCGGCGGCCCAATCGTTGGAGCCGACGATAACACTGCTCACCCCGTCACGGGCCGTGCCACTGCTATCGGCTTCCACCCATATTTTGCCATTGGCCCAGCGGCCGGCAAAAACCTGCAACAGATAGAAAGATTTAGTGATTACATGGTCTTGCGGTGGTGGAGCTAATCTCGGAATATCCAAATTTTTCGATATTTGCACCATGCCGGGATGGGGCTGATTGCCAAGCAGGCGTTTTCTGTCATCATCTTGCGTATCAAAGACAAGGGTGCCGCCTGCCGCCATATAGGCGTTAAGCGCCGTGCTGGCCTGCTCGCTTATGGGCGGCGCACTGCGCAGGACGGGCCAATACAAAAACGGGTAATAAGCCAATTCGTCGCTTTCGATATTAATCCCTTTAACCCCTTGAGGCTCAATGGTTGTGCGGCGTGTCAGCTCGCCGAGCAAGCCTTGCAATCCGGTTTTGCTCATGCGGTCAATTGCCGGATCTCCTGTGATGACATAAGCAAGGTGAAGTTCCAAAGCCCCGCTTATAGGCGTGTCGTCCTGGGCGGCAGCATTTATCGGCTGTACCAAAACGGCGCACAGGGCAAATGCGAGCAAAGCCGCCCCATTGCCAAGCCCGCCAAAGCGCAAACGGCCAGAGGCAATCAGGGCGAGGGCGACATCGAGAGCAATCATAAATGCGGCCAGGCTGAGCAATAACCCGATGAGAGATCTGGGTTTTTGGTCGGCGTAAGATGCGCTCCCTATGCCTTGAACATTAAGCCGCTCATAAGCATCCGGATCGGTGACCGTGTTAAGCGCCTGTCTGCGCACGCCTTGGCGGTATAAACCCGGCGGATGGCTCGGGCTGGCTTTGGTTTGTTCAAAGCTGTCATTGGCAATGGGGGCGGCGGTTAAGGGCGGCGTTGCCAGAACGCCGTACCCGTTTAAAACCTGCTCTGCCGTCCAGTCGCCGCCCGTACTATAGACTTGTGTGCGGGTCGAGCGGGCCAGAGGTAAAATACGTTTTAACATCCCGACATAAAGACCACTTAGGGGCAAATCAGACCAGTCCGGGCCGGCGGTGACGTGAAAGAAAACGGTGCGGCCCAAGCCTAAGGGCGCAGAGGTGATCACCGGGGAGCCGTCTTGCAACCGTGCCCATGTGCTATTGTCCGTTTCCACGCCGGGTCTGGCCATGATTTGCTTTTTGACCGTGATATCTTCCCCGATGCTCAGGCCAAAAAACGGGCTGTCGGGGCCAAAGGGTGCGAAGCCTTGCGGGTCTTCCCAGGCCAATGCCCCGCCCAATTCCCGTCCGCCTTGGCGCACAGCAACGGGGAGAAGCCCGTCAATGCGCGCCGCTAATTTTGGCCCGGCAAAGCGTACCAAAAGCCCGCCCTCCTCGACATAGGATTTGAGGGCTTCGCTATCATTTCTCGCCCGGTCGCTCATGAAAATTATCGACGGGGCAACGGCTAATAATTGCTCCAGGTCGCCTTTGTAAATATCCGCATTGGGACTAAGGGCTTTCTCGATATAATGCCATTCCGACAATAAAGGTTGCGCATTTGCGTCACTGCCCGCCAGCAGACCAACAAGTGGCCGCCCCCAACTGTCATCAAGCAAGGTAACACTGCCCGCAGATGCGTAGCGTTCCGGCTTGAGCATGGACACTTGGCGTCTTAAGGCTGCCGGCAATTCAAAATCCGCTTCGGCGCTGGATTGCCCCGGCGTAAATTGCAGAGGCGAGCGGGCAATGATCCGTCCGCGCGGGCCATAAGCAGCGATGGTCAAATTGCGCAGGCTTTGTGTCTCCAGCCTTTGCCAATGACTGCGAAATCCGCCAGATGTTTCCGTAACCGCTCCGGTGAGCAAGGGGGCATTTTCCGCGTCGGGTAGGTAAATTTTCTGCTGGCTTGCAGTGCGGATAACCTGCTGTAATTCACTGCTCTGTCCGTAATCAACCCCGTCGCTGAGCCAAGCAATATTGGCGTCGGTCAGGGGCAGGGTGGACACTATATTTGCCACTGCACTGCGGTTGGGCGAATAGGGTGTGGGTTGTAAGCTTTGTATCAATTTTAAAGCTTCACGGGCCGGCATAAATTGGGCCGCACTGTCTGGTTCCACACTTGTCAAAACCGCAACACGTTTGTTTTCGCTAATCATTTGCTCGGCGAAACTTTCCGCTTCGCGGGCGACGGCATTCCAATTTCCCGCTGCCGCCCAGCCGTCATCAATGATGAGAACCAGTGGGC
>QIKS01000030.1 GCA_003233025.1 Hellea balneolensis
AAGCGTGGTTTTACCGGAACTTTCCGGGCCATATATCTCAATCACCCGCCCCTTGGGCAAGCCGCCAATGCCGAGCGCGATATCAAGTCCAAGGGATCCCGTGGAAATCGCTTCAATATCCATGTTTTGCCGTTGACCCAATTTCATCACAGAGCCTTTACCAAAAGCTTGGTCAATTTGGCTCAGGGCCGCATCCAGGGCGGCGGTTTTATGACTGTCATCAACTTTGCTGACAACGCTTAAGGGTGCTTTACTCTTGGCCATATTCTGGCTCCTCTACAAAACAATGACCGGAGCCCCTCGGTCATTGGAAAAATATAGCGGCTAGATTCGGACTGCCTTAGATTTTGTACTCTTTTTGTTCTGATCGCGCAAGTAAAAAGAACAATAAAAGAACATTTTTATCGCCCATTAGATACGGTATAGCGTATTTAAATCATATTTACCGGACTTATTTGACACTTATATTTTTTCATAATTTCCCTGAAATTTTTGATATTTCAGACAAATCAACCCTTAATGTGCGTCGCCAATTTCTGCTTTTACCTTCTCGGCCAATTGTTTTAAGCTGAAAGGTTTGGGCAGGAAACTGACGTCTGGCTCGTCTTCAAGCAGGTCTGAAAACTGCTCCTCTGCATAGCCTGAAATAAACACAACTCTGGCGTCGCCGAGCAATTCCCGCCCCTTCTTAAGCAATTCCGGCCCGTCAAGCCCTGGCATAACCACATCAGAAACCATCAAATCGAACGTAAATTCGCCGCTTTGCAATATTTCATAAGCGTCTTCCCCGTCGACCGCCTCGATAACCGTATAGCCGCGCTTGCGCAGGGAATTGGCGGCAAGCGGACGCAGGGCCGGCTCATCATCGACAAATAATATTCTGCCCTGCCCTGACAAATCCGCCGGTTTGACAGTTTTGGATTTTGGCGGTTCTATTTTCTTATCTGTGCTGGGAATGTAAATTCGAAAGCTCGTTCCGGTGCCAAGCTCGCTTTTGACCCGCAAATGCCCGCCCGATTGTTTGACAATCCCGTATACGGTCGCCAGCCCCAGCCCCGTGCCCTGCCCCTGGCCTTTGGTGGTAAAGAAAGGTTCAAAGATTTTAGCCTGGGTCTGCTCGTCCATGCCGCTGCCCTCATCGGTAATTTCCAAAATGACGAAGCCTTCACCTGCCTCGGCCTCAACATTGTCTTGTCTTAAATTTTCAGGTTTTGCCAGTGAGGAGCGAACGGTAATGGTGCCCGAACTTTTGTCCTTCATAGCATCGCGAGCATTGACACATAAATTCATCAAAACCGTCTCTAACTGTTCTTTATCAACCAATATATTGGGCAAGCTGCGCCCGTGGATGATTTCCAGCCTGATCCGCTCCCCGACGGCTGGACGCAACATTAATGAAGCGTCGGACAAGGTTTCAGAGACGGCCAACACTTGTTTTCGCAAGGTTTTTTGAAATGAAAAAATCAGCAATTTATTGACCTGTCCGGCGGCGCGAGCGACATTTTGATTGATCATTTGCAAGTCGGGATAGGACGGGTCCCCGACCGGATGCCTGACCAGCAATTGATCGGTATGGCCACGGATAACGGTTAAAAGATTGTTGAAATCATGGGCAATATTAGCAACCAACATGCCGATAGCCTGCATTTTTTGCGACTGGACAAGCTGACCTTCCAGTTCTTTACGCATGGAAATATCAATAATATAGGCCGTGCAGCCTTGATCTGCATCGGTCGAAAAATAAACACTGACCGGCACGGGTTGGCTGGCTTTTAGATAAATATCGCGCGGTGTGCTTGGCAATTCACTGCCTGTCTTGATAAATTTTTTCCAATCTTCATCTTGAGAAAACAGATCACTAAAATCCTGGCCGATAAGCGCGTCTTTGTTGCTCATGGACAAAATGCTTTCATTGGCAGCAATGATTTTCGCAAGGCGTAAATCCGTATTGTCAAGCCTGACAACACCAAATGGCGCATTGCCCAGCGTCAGCATTTTTGCCTCGCTTGGCTCCGCCGCTTGTTCAGGCACGACCTCTTCAGACACGAGCTTTGCCGCGTCTTTTTGGCTGTCAGCGGCCATCTCCCCTAAATCTGCGGCGCGCAAACCCAGGCCGGTATGTCCGTATAAAGCGACGCTGACATATCGGTCACCGCTGTCCATTTCCTGCCAACTGGCGGTCAGGACGGCGGGCGAGACAACACCCTTTGTGGTTATTAATTTAGTATCGGTGCGTATGGTGCGCCCCGGCTTTTGCGAGCCGCCTAAAAGATCAGCAGCGTCTTGAATGTAGGAATTTAAATTTTCCAACTTGTCGCCAGCTTCAATCCCGAGCCAGCTTTGCAAAGCCCTGTTCATTTGGATAATGCTGCCGTCCGCCCGTGCCGATAACAATCCAACCGGGGCTTCAGAAAGCATGACATCATTTTCGGTCGGCCCGTCACTGGCATCAAAGATTTGCCAAAGCTGGCCAAATTCAATACTGCATACATGAATATTAAAAGAGCGGTACATCCCCTCATGGCTCATTATGCGGATATTTTCCTCGCTGACTTCATTGTCCCCGGTCGTATGATGAAGGCGATAAAGCGCCGCTGAAACCGTTTTTTCTTTCAGCTTAAACAATTGATCAATTGCCGGAGGGACATCGGAAAATGTATCCACCCCCAAGGAGCGTGCCAATTCAAAATAGGCCGGATTGGCAATAAAAGGATTGCCGTCTCGCATAATCAAAATCGGCGAATTAATTGCCATGATCGAGGAGGCAATTGTACGGGCATCAAATTGCCCAAGCTCAAGGGGCGCCATGGTTGAATTTTGCGTCAGACGCAGAACCCCGATCAATAAAATCGAAACAATCGACACACCGACCAAGAGCAGAAATATCTCAAACCCATATGAACGCCCGATCCACGCTGTCCCGGCACTGGCGATTAAAGCAAAGACAATCGCGAGCCAAAGCTTGATGCTGCCATCTTGATTGCGCTTATAGCTGCCTATGTGTTTATTTCGAATCAGTTTGTCCATTGTGACAGCTTACGCTTTAAAAAAACAATGCGCTACAAACCTCACAGATCGGCTGGATAGAAAGCCTCAACAGTCCCTGTCATAATTCACCCAAAGGCTTTTTTCTCAACCCTTGTTATATAAGCGCTCAGGGTTTTGGAGTTTTCAATATATTTCGACAAATATGACGGAAACGGTTTGGCCATCATATTGGCGAGCAGGCCATAGCATGAGGCGTCATATTCGCTAGGTTTATCCCCAAGCAAATATGGTTTATCGCCCAGCACGGCTTCCAAAACGGCGAAATCCGAGAGCGCAAGCTCCATAATCTCCCCGTTGGTATGGCGACCAATACCGTGTGCGCGCATCCCGGCTTTCATATCCTTGATCACTTTGTTAAACACAAACCCGCGCATGAGCGCAGGCACAACGCCAAACCAGGTTTCTTTGAGTAATTGATGGTTTTTTTCGTCGATCCAGCGCGTATTGAAAAAAGCCCAATAGGTGCGCTCTTCAAGCATGGTTTTGACCGCATGACCAATCGCGTGCTGCCGAGCGGAGAGACCTTTGCTCAGCGGGTCGCCGTATTTGTCCTTAAGATAGGAGATAATAATACTCGAATCGGCAATCGTCTTGTCGCCGTCTTTAATGAATGGCAATTTGCCTTTGGGAGCTTTGCGCGGGTCGCCAAATTCCGTGGTTTTATATTCAACCCCGGCCAGCCGCAGATAAGTTTCCAGTTTTAGCACAAAGGGGCTGGCATCACGCATCCCGAATGCACTGGGAAATTTAAAAAACTCGATCATGTTTTCGGCTCTACCTTGGTCATGTTTTTTCCTTAAGCTTTGGGCTCTGCCATGCAGAAAAAATTCAGCTTGTTGCCGTCGAGATCGCGACAAAACCCGGCATAGAAACCCCCGTCCCCGCGTGGGCCTGCCGGGCCTTCATCTTGCGCACCCAATTTTATAGCCAAAGCATACATTTTATCGACCATGTCCGGGGTCGCGACATAAAATGCCGTCATGGAACCATTGCCTATGGTTGCGGTTTTGCCGTTTTCAGGAACATGAGCGCAAAATCCGGGCGTATCCGGCCCTGTTGACCACAAAATAAAATCGCTTTCGTCCATCGTCCGTTTTGCGCCAAGTTCGCCTAACAAAGTATCATAAAATACCGCCGCTTCGTCGAGCTTATTCGTACCAACTGTTTGATATCCAATCATAATATTTCTCCTTTTCAAAACTCTCTAACACAGGCATACTGACAGCAGTGTGTCAGGAGAGTGTATGAAAAAAACCGAACGCCTATTTCGGATTATTGACCGCCTGCGCGGCCATAAAAAAGCGGTCACAGCAGAGACGCTTGCCGCCGAATTACATGTATCCATACGGACGATTTACCGGGATATGAAAGCATTGGAAAAGCAGGCTATCCCCATAGAGGGCGAAGCGGGGGTTGGCTATATGCTCGGCGCGGGGTTTGATGCCCCTCCTTTAAGCTTTGACCGGGACGAGTTAGATGCGCTTACCATTGGCTTACGGCTTGTTGGACGTGAAGCTGATCCGATTTTGGCAGGTGCGGCCCTGTCTGCCCTTGAGAAAATCCGCACCGTTTCCAAAACCGCCAGCGAAATAGAAGACACGCCTCTCTATGCCCCGGATTTTGGCCACCATGAACACTTACACCTTATGAGCGTGATGCGTATGGCGATGCGCAATGCCACCGTCATGGATTTGGAATATGAAGCTCTGTCAGGAGAGCGGACATTGCGCACGGTTAAGCCCTTGGCCCTGATTTTCTTCCCCAATGCGCATTTGCTGGCGACATTTTGCACCCTGCGTCAGGGTTTCCGTAATTTTCGCATGGACAGGATTGTTTCCGCCCGCGATACAGGGGAAAATTTCATCGCTGAAAAGGCAAAACTTTTGCGAGGTTATAAAGCTCATGAGAGGGCGAAACCGGCTTAAATCACCGATTTATTAACACCAATGCGGCCAGCAAAGCTTGCTTGTTCGCCTTAAAGCCGCTGCGCACCCACAGGGCTTCCAGGGCCGCGAGGGCTTTGCCGACCTTCGGCCCGCTTGCCACACCGGCCTTGATAAGGTCCTTGCCCCTGAGGGGAAATACCGGGCGTTGCCACACACTTGCCGCGGTATAAATAGCCAACCAATCCCGGCGAACATCGCTGTCACTTGCCCCGGCTGCCCGTAAAATAGCCCTGTCCACCGCGACCTGGTGGCCTGTATGGTACAGGGCTATTGCCAATGCTTTTTCAGAAAGTCCAGGCGCTAATTTTGTTTGGTCGCCAGCCCAGAGAAGCAGGCGGGATTTTTCTTTTTTCGACATTTTTAACCGCTTGCACAACCCCGCCATGGCAAATTCGTCGCGGGCTGACATGGCCATCAAGCGCAGATACGGGTCGGGGGTAAGCCCGGCCTGTTTCTCCAGCGTACATAAAAGCTGCAAGCCTTCACTATTGCTGGCTTCGGGTAAAATGCTCTCCAATATGCCCGATATTTGCATAACATTGACCGTGCGCTGCGGCGTTGGGGCGCACAGAAGCTTCTTCACTTCCGCCCATATCCGCTCCGCCGATAATGTCTTTAATCCGTGTTTTAATTCCCGGCACGCTTCAAGGGCGGCTTTGTCCATGGGACGGTCGTCGCCGTACCAAGCGGAAAATCTGAAAAAGCGTAAGATGCGCAAATAATCTTCTTCAATGCGCAACTTCGCTTCGCCGACAAAACGAATGCGCCTTGCTTTGAGATCATCAAGCCCCTGCCCCGTCGGATCATAAATCTTCCCCGCCAAATCGGCGTAAAGCGCATTCATCGTAAAATCACGACGCAGAGCATCGACCTGCCAATCCTGGGTAAAGCCAACAATAGCCCGGCGGCCATCCGTGCGAATATCTTCGCGCAAGGACGTAATTTCAAATACCTGCCCAGATACAATTGCCGTCACGGTGCCGTGGGCCAACCCGGTTTCGTAGACAGGAATTTTCGCTTTTTTCAAAGCGGCAATAACCGCTGGCGGCTCCAGCGTTGTCGCTAGATCAAAATCCGCGACAGCCACGCCCAACAGGGCGTTACGCACACAACCGCCAACAAAGCGCACGCTGTCTTTGGGAAAGGCTGCAAATATATGTTGCACGGGTTTCAAGCCGAGCCATGTATGGGTTGTGCGGTCAAGCTGCATCATAACCGTCCAAAGCCGTTAAGCGCTGATATAGCCGATACATAATCATCGCCGTCATCCCCCAAACATGATGGGTTGGCTTATCCGTATCGGGCCAAGGCATATCATAAAGCGTATAGGCCACCCCTTCAATCTCAATATCGCGCTGCACATGATTATCCGGGTTCATGAAAAAACCAAAGGGTAGCTCAAACACTTCCTCAACCTCGCCGGCGTCAGGGCGGATTTCCGCCGCCGGGTCAAGCAGACCAATAAACGGCGTGACCCGGTATTGCGACGCCGCATTAAAAGACGGCAGTCGCCCCAAAAGATGCACGCCGCGCGCCGCCACCCCTATTTCTTCATGGGTTTCGCGCAAGGCCGCCTCATAAGGTTGTTCGCCTTTTTCCGTACGCCCGCCGGGAAAAGCTATTTGCCCCGGATGGCGGGCCATATGCAAGGGCCGGCGGGTCAGCAAAACCTGCCAGGATTTCTCGCGAAAAACCAAAGGCAGCAAAACCGCCGCCGCTCTTTGGCCGTCGCGCTTTGGGATATGGCTATCATCGCTCATGGCAATGGGGTCCAGCACACTGGTAATGTTTTTGATCAAGGGCTCGGCCAGATAAGCTTTAAATGTCATGAATGCCTGCTGGCCCTAAGGGAAAAAATTGTCCGCCGCCATAGACGCCCAATTGCTTCCCCGCCGCCGTTTCGCGCTCAACCGCATGATTGACCAGTTCGTAAAATACCGGTCGTGTGAGCAAAGCTTGCAAGCGCCCGCGAACGGCCAGCAGCGGGGTTGGCTCCTGACTGACAGTATCAGTACGAACCGTAAGCAGGTTATCCTTTCCCGCTTCGACGGTTTCTTCAAAATTTGTGGTAAAGAACAAACGTTGATTTTCGCCCGCCCCGTCAACGTCAACCCGGATGGCCAAAAATGCGGCGCACTCAACCTCGATTTTTATTTTCTCAACCGGCGTGACCAGATAATGAAACCCGTCCGCGTCCTTGCGCAGCACTCTGGAGAACAGTTTTATCAAGGGCATACGGGTAATCTGGCTGCCTTCATGCCACCAGCTTCCGTCGCGCCGGATGGCCATATCCATTTCGCCGCAATACTCAGGATGCCAATCATCCACGGGCAAAGCCCCGTCGCCCAGGCTCTGCGCCGCCTTAATCAAGGCGGATATGTCCATATTGCCAGTTTTTAATGCATCCACGTGCAAGTTTCCTTTTGCGCTTTGCTTATGATGTCGTAAGCCTAACGCGGATTAAAGAGCGAAACAAGAATAAGAGAGACATATGAGCGCTGCATTAGAAAAAAAACTGGAAGCCGCCAGCATAAAATTGAACACGGCAAAATCCAGCATCGGTCAGGTGGTCATCGGTCAAGACACGGTTATCGACTTAACCCTTGGCGCCCTGTTAAGCGGTGGTCATGCATTGCTGGTTGGCGTTCCCGGTCTGGCAAAAACCTTATTGGTGGAAACCCTCTCGACCGTGCTGGGTCTTGACGGCAAACGGGTACAGTTCACACCCGACCTGATGCCGGCTGATATCATTGGTTCGGAAGTGTTGGAAGAAAGTGCCAAAGGCAAACGCTCTTTTCGCTTCATCCCCGGCCCGGTATTTTGCCAACTTCTTATGGCCGACGAGATTAACCGGGCCAGCCCACGCACCCAATCTGCGCTTTTGCAATCCATGCAAGAGCATTTTGTCACTGTGGCAGGGATACGCCATGACCTCCCGGCCCCGTTTCATGTTCTGGCCACCCAAAACCCGATCGAGCAAGAAGGCACCTATCCCCTGCCTGAAGCCCAGCTTGACCGGTTCTTGTTCCAAATTGATGTGGACTACCCCAAACAAGACACCGAGCGAAAAATATTGCTCGCCACAACCGGCACCCATAACGCCCAAGCCAAAAAAGTCATGACCGCCAAGCAATTACAAGACATGCAGGCCTTGGTGCGGGCTATGCCCATCGGCGACAAAGTCGTTGATTGCATCCTCACCCTTGTACGCAGCGCCCGCCCAGATCAAAGCAATTTTGATTTTATCAAGGATACAATTGCCTGGGGGCCTGG
>QIKS01000208.1 GCA_003233025.1 Hellea balneolensis
GTACCGGTTCTTATTCCCGAAAATTATGTCGCCGATCTCAATGTCAGGCTGTCCCTTTACCGCCGAATGGCAGACATAGGCTCTAGCGAGGAGGAAGACGGTTTTGCCGCCGAACTGGTCGACCGATTTGGCTCGTTGCCAGGCGAGGTTGAAAACCTGCTCAAGGTTCTGGCCATTAAAAGACTGGCCAAACAGGCCCATGTCGAGAAAATCGACGCTGGGCCAAAAGGCGCAGTTTATACCTTCCGTCACAAAGATATCACCGATCCGTCCTTTGTTCTGAACGCCATAGAGAAACACGGAAATTGGCGCTTAAGGCCGGATCAAACCGTTTTCATAATGGGGCGGTTGGACGACCCCGGTGTGCGACTGGAGCGGGTCAAGCAAAGCTTGCTGCTTTTATGCAGCGGATGAGTTGCGGCTTTGAGCTGGTATCAGGGTTTCGAACTTTATTTCAAGTTTGAGTTTGACCTGCTTATTGGTTTGGGGGTTGTTGAGCGTCACGCAGCCGATGATCGCCGACAGGCGCTCGGCTAAGGGTTTTAGCTCTTCAACGGTTTGTCCGGGAAAGGCGACAGCAAATAAATTGCTGTCCAGCCTGGCAGCAATGTCTTGCATCCGAACGAGGTTCTTTATCATGCTGGCGATTTGGTGATAAGCGTAAGAAAGGCTCGCCCCTGCATTTTGGCCGTCCTCCCGGCGCAATTTTATCAAACAAATCGACAAAGGCAGAGCGGTCTTTTGGCAGCGCTTGCTAATGCGGGCAATATGGGCATTGAAAAATGCCCGGTTAAACAACATGCTGGTTTGATCAACGCATAATGTGCCGCCAAAGCTGCTAAATTCAGCCTTGAGGTTTTGATGCAAGCGGTGGAAATTTGCTTGCTCGATCACCCGCGCGCTGATTTCTTTTTGCGGCGCGTCAATGACCAAAATGTCATTAAACCCTTTCTCATAAACTTCACGGTAGTTGAGTTTCGCGCCCGGCTTGACCAGTAATAAAGCCGGAACCGGGTAAAGCTTCGCATTTTTTCGCATGGTTTGGGTGATGGAAAACGCAGGTTCAGTGCCATTTAAACCGTTCATAACCACTGCGTCAAAGGTCTTTTCATAAAGATAATCAAAGGCGGTAAATGAGGTAAAGGCAGCGGTCACCTTGACATTTTTGTGCTGTAAAGCATTGATGATAACCATAAATTCAGGTGAGGCTTTGCCGATAAACAAAATAGAAAACTGGCTTTTATCCTGGGTTTTGGGCAGGGGGACAGAAACGCCAAAATCCTCTTGTAAAGTTTGCAGCCTTAGCCCAATTTCATGCTGCATGACCGCAAGCCGTATTAGGGATAGGGTGCGTGAAACAATTTGCTGATGATGGGTGGGCGCAAGCAGGACACTGTCGACCAGATCACGCTCCATGTCGATTTTAGGCTCGCTCAATATGGCCAGGACGGGAATAATTTGGCCTTCATATTGGTTTTTAATTTTCTGGATAGAGCGGGTAAAATGCTCTGCCCATTTGTTTGCGTGAACCAAAATCGCGGCTGGAGGGCAAGAGGGCGGGGTTTTTAAATCAGGAGCCGCATTGCTTTGGTCATCCAACAGGAAACCGCGTTGTTCAAAACAAGCACGTAATTCGTTGTCTATGATTGGCTGGGTGCCTAATAAAATGATATACTTCTGAGATCTGGACATGGCTTATATGTATCGTAATCTTATTACCCGAATGTAAACGCCAGGCCCCGATATGGCTAGCAAGCGGGGACATTAACGGCAAGGCCGCCTTTGGAGGTTTCCTTATATTTTTCAGCCATATCAAGACCGGTTTGGCGCATGGTTTCGATGACATTGTCCAAGGAGACGTGATGATTGCCGTCACCAGACAGGGCCAGACGAGCCGCATTAATAGCTTTTACCGCCCCCATAGCATTGCGCTCGATACACGGGATTTGCACCAAACCGCCAACCGGATCACAGGTCAGACCAAGATTATGCTCCATACCGATTTCAGCGGCTTCTTCCACCTGTAATGCCGTACCGCCCATAGCAGCGGCCAAGCCGGCAGCAGCCATGGAGCAGGCGACGCCGACCTCGCCCTGACAGCCAGCTTCTGCGCCCGAGATTGATGCGTTTTTCTTATACAGAGAACCAATGGCGGCGGCGGTCAGAAAAAATGCATCAAGGGATGATTTGTCGGACGCCTCGCGGATATGACGATCAAAATAGCGGGCGACAGCCGGGATGATCCCCGCCGCCCCATTGGTCGGCGCGGTGACAACCCGCCCGCCCGCCGCATTTTCCTCGTTAACCGCCATGGCCCAGACATTGACGAAATCCATCACCCTTAAAGGATCGCGCACATTGCTCTGCGCTGACATGCTGGCGGCAATGGAGGCGGCGCGTCTTTTAATCTTCATGGGGCCGGGCAGGGAGCCTTCCTGGCTTAGCCCCCGGTTGATGCAATCTTTCATGGCCGTCCAGACGCTGTCAATCCCGGCGAGTATATCGGCGCGGCTGCGGTAAGCGCATTCATTTTCCAGCATAATTTGGCAAATGCTTTTGTCATGCTTGGCGCATAAGGCGAGCAATTCATCGCCGCTGTCAAAGGGGAAGGGCGGCGGACGCATGTCTTCCAAGGGTTCGTTTTGGCGGGCCTCAATCTCATTGATAACAAAGCCGCCGCCAATGGAATAATACACGCGCTGGGCCAGTATCTGGTCGTCGGCGTCATAGGCGGAAAATTTTAGCCCATTGGAATGATGGGGCATTCGGGTTTGCTGGTTAAAGATGATGTCTTGGTCAGGAGCAAAACCGATGGCTTGCTTGCCACCCAGCTTTAAGCGTTTTGTCGCAGCAATTGCACCGATAATTTCGGGGACAAGATCGGGGTCTAGGCTATGGGGTTCATAACCGCTTAAGCCGAGCATGACCGCTTTGTCGGTGTCATGGCCTTTGCCGGTAAAGGCGAGGGAGCCGTAAACTTCGGCGCAGACGCGGGCAGGAATTTGCCCTTTTAACTCTTGCGATAAAAACCGGCCAGCCGCCAGCATCGGCCCGACAGTATGAGAACTGGACGGGCCAATGCCAATTTTAAACAGATCAAATATGCCGAAATGTGTACGGCTATATTTCGAGCTGCTCAACGGCTTACCAACCGCATTTACGGTCTTTGTTTTCTTCTTTCAAATAGGTAATCAGCGGTGTGAAATATTCAACAATGGCTGAGCCGTCCATGGTATCGGTGCCTGTAAATGCATCCAAAGCTTCCGGCCACGGGCGTGATGCGCCCATTTTCATCATGGTGTCAAACCGGGCGCCAACTTCTTTGTTGCCGTAAATCGAACATCTGTGCAGCGGGCCTTCATTGCCCGCAATATCACAAGCGGCTTTATGGAATTGGAACTGCAAAATATGGGCGAGAAAATAGCGCATATAGGGTGTATTTCCCGGAATGTGGAATTTAGCACCGGGGTCAAAGGCATTGGCTGGACGGTCGCCAGGCGCGCGCAATCCTTGGTATTTGGTACGCAGCTCCCACCAACCTGAATTATAGGCCTCACTCGTATATTCGCCGTTAAAGACGTTCCAGCGCCACTGATCAACCACGAGACTAAAGGGTAGGAAAGCGATTTTATCGAGGGCCTGGCGCATAAGAATATTGAGATCAGCCGAAGCGTCCGGCACATCGTCGGCGTCGAGCAGGCCGACTTTTACTAGATAATCAGGGGTGATCGACAGAGCAATCATATCGCCAATGGCTTCATGAAAGCCGTCATTAGCACCGTTTTTGTAGTAAATCGGCTGGTTCTTATAGGCCCGTTGGTAGAAATTATGACCAAGTTCGTGATGGATGACATTGAAGTCTTCACCGTCGATCTTGATGCACATTTTAATCCGGATATCATCCTCATTATCAATATCCCAAGCCGATGCATGGCAGACAACATCTCTGTCTTTGGGGCGGACAAATAAGGAGCGTTCCCAGAATGTATCGGGCAGAGGATCAAAACCAAGGCTGGTGAAAAACTCTTCTCCAACTTTGACCATTTTAATTTCGTCATAGCCAGCTTTGTCCAATAATGCGGTTACGTCAATATTGACGTCTTCGCCCTCAGGTTTAACAAGGTCGTAGATGTTGCCCCAGGACTGCCCCCACATATTGCCGAGCAAATCTGCGCGAATGGGTTGATCCAAAGGCACAACTTCGTCGCCGTATTCATCGTTAAGTTTTGCGCGAACATGACAATGCAGTTCGTCATAAAGCGGTTTAACCTGTGACCAGAGCCGGTCGGCTTCTTTGGTGAAATCATCGGCTGGCATATCATACCCAGCCCGCCACAAAGCGCCCGTATCTTTAAAGCCAAGCTCGCGGGAACCTTCATTGATAATATCAACCATGCGCACATAGTCTTTGCGCATGGGCGGGGAGATTGTCCGCCAGCCTTCCCAAACCGCTTGCAGTTCTTCCGGGTTGCGGGATTTTGCGATAATATCGGAAAGCTGCTCAAGGGTCAGGGCGGCATTCGCGTCTTCTTCATAAAACTTCGCAAGTTCCGCAATGTCAGTTTTATAGGCGAATTTACCTTGGGAATAGGCCGAATTTAAATCCGTCATCAGCGTTGCAAGTTCCTTGGCCGCGCCAGGTTTGTCGGGTGCCGGGAAATTACTGCCGCGTTTAAGACCGTCAAGTTTTCTGGCCATGTCGGCAGGCAATGTCAAATCATTAAACCGTTTGGCTTCATTGGCCAGCCGTGTCGATAACAAAGCAGCTTCCGCACCCACTTGCGCTGCCAAATTATTGGTATCCTCCGTAATAAAATTACTGTTGACCCAGTATATAGTCCCCGCTTTGTGGCTCAAATCAGCAATTTCAACCGCCGAGGTTTCCAAAAATTCCTTTGCTTCTTGCACCGTTGGCTGGGCAATTGCTTGCGTCTGAACTTCCGCTGGTTCAGTCGGTGTTGTGGTTTGTGTCTGTTCAGAATTTTCGCACGACGCCATAAGAAGGGCGGAACCAGCAGCAGCGAGATATAGGTATTTTTTCATTGTAAACCTCTTATATAATGGTGATAGGGGTGTTAAACTCTATTGGTAAGCATAAGCGACATGACGTCAAGGGCTGGGCCTTAAAATTATGGTAAGGAAATCTGGCGATATGAGCAATAAAACCGGGCTTTTGTTAGTTAATTTAGGGTCGCCCGACGCGCCGACGCCAAGGGCCGTTAAGCGTTATCTCAAACAATTTTTATCTGACAGGCATGTGATAGAACTTAACCCGGTTTTGTGGTGGCCGATCCTGCACGGCATTATCTTGCGCACCCGGCCCCAAAAATCGGCGCAATTATATGCGAAGATTTGGCGCAAAAACAGTGCCGGAGAATTTGTCAAAGATGCTCCCTTGATAGAAACCACCCGCAAGCAAGAACGGGCCTTGGCCGCCGAAATGCCGCACGGTGTTGTTACAGAAATAGCCATGCGGTATGGACGTCCGTCCATCGAGGCAGGCATGCGCTCTCTCATAAATAAAGGCTGCACGAAAATAACGGTTTTGCCGCTTTATCCGCAATACGCAAAGGCAACAACGGCGTCGGTAATTGCAGAGACGAAAGTTGTCCTCAAGGGCTTGCCGCTAAAACCCGAAATTCAATTCATTGAGGATTATCATCAAGACGCAGGTTATATCAAAGCTTTGGCCGAAAGTTGCCGTGCTCATATTGAAGGGCTTGGCTGGACACCGGATAAAATCCTGGTGTCCTTTCACGGCATTCCCAAGGCCAGTACTGCCAAGGGCGACCCTTATGAAGGGCAGTGCCAGCGCACATATAAATTGCTCAGCCAAGCCTTGGGTGATTTAAATATCCCGCTGGTTTTGTGTTATCAATCTCGGTTTGGCCCCAAAGAATGGCTGGGGCCTTATATCTCGACCTGTTTGGGTGATTTAGCCGGGCAGGGGGCGAATGTCCTGGTCATCACCCCCGGATTTTCCGCAGATTGTCTGGAGACATTGGAAGAAATAGCTCTAAATGAGCGCCAAAAATTTGTCGACGCAGGCGGCAAGAAATATGCCTGTGTGCCATGCCTCAATGATGATGAGCTGCATATAGAAGCTCTGGCAAATATTGTGAGAGGGACTTTAGAGGGATAATTGATTTTTATCTAATGCTTCCTCTGGGATCAAAATTCTTTATTTAAACCAGCGCGGATCATCGGCAGGATATCTTCGTCTTTTAAACCGGGCTGGGTTAAATCTGCCGCCGCGAGAGTTATATCGGCCAGGTTTTCATACAAAGCCGCCCGTTTGGCCAAGAGCTGCGGATAGCAGGCCATCATGCTCTCCAAATCAGACATGCCCGAAACCGGCTTAAAACTTTCGCCCCAAATCGTTGGTTTTGGATGCTGCATATAGCGCTGTATTAAGGCCGAAATATCCGCGTTATTTGCTTTAATATAAATGCATAATGCATTGTTTTTTAATGATTTAATGACGTTGTCAGGCAGGTGAACAACACTGCCCGTTGTATCAATGATTATATTGCCCGCGCGTTGGCACAATTCTTGTGTCAGCTCAGCCTCTATGTCCAAATATTGGCGAGATTTTTGGCTATAGCCGGCCTCAAAAGGATGGCCCATCCATTGGGCTGCGCTGCGGATTGAAGTTTGGCTCAGACGGTTTTGAATATGGCTATCAACTTCAACACAGTTAAATTCATCGGTGCGGGCAAGGCGCGCCGCCGTATAGCTTTTGCCAATATTAGACATGCCGATAAAGGCCAGGCGCAGGTCCTGGGTTTGGTATTTTGCACCGAATATTTCCCGGCTCAGGCGCATGAATTCAGATATTGGTTAAGCGCGTCCAGAGTTGGCAGGATTATCTGCTTGTGGGACGGGGCGTCGATACTATCTTGCAGGGCTTGAGGCAGGGCAATGGGTTCATGAATGATCCGCTCCACATCATCTTTAAACTTGGCGGGATGGGCGGTTGATACCGTGATTTCGCTATAGGGCTCCCCGTCATTATCTTGGGAAAACGCCTGCATGGCCAGATGGGCAATGGCGGTATGGGGGCATATGAGATAGCCGCTGTCGCGGTAAAGTTTACGAATATGGCGTTCGGTTTGCGCGTCGCTGAAATGATAGCCGCTGCATATTTTGCTTATCTGTTCATGGTCGTTTTCAAACAGGCTTAAAATACGCGCAAAATTATTGGGGCGGCCAATATCCATGGCATTGGACAAGGTTGGCACCGACGGGCGCGCTGTGTATTGGCCTGTGTGTAGATAATCGACAAAAGGATGGTTGGCATTATTACCAACAACAAATTTATCAATCGGCGCCCCCATTTTTTGGGCGATTAACCCCCCGGTCAAATTGCCCAGATTTCCGCAAGGGATACTAAAAGCAATCCGCCTTTGGGGATGGGCGGCTTTAATTTGCAGGCTGGTCCAAAAATAATAAAAACTTTGCGGGATGACCCGCCCGACATTGATGGAATTGGCCGACATAAGATGATGGGTTTCACACAGGGTTGCGTCGCCAAAGGCTTGTTTGACCAAGGCCTGACAATCATCAAAACTGCCGTCAATCCCGATGGCTTTTACATTGGAATTGGCCCCCATAGATGTAAGCTGATGCTCTTGAACCGTGCTCACGCCCTCATTTGGAAACAAAATAAATACCTTGACGTTGGGCTGGTTTAAAAAACTATGGCCAATCGCGCCCCCGGTATCGCCTGATGTGGCGACCAATATGGTGCGGCTCTGCCGGGAGCGTGCTAAAAGATGGGACGTGGCGCGGCTCATAAAGCGGGCGGCGAAGTCCTTAAATGCCAGTGTCGGCCCGTGGAATAACTCCAAAATATACGCATTGTCTGGCTCGGGTGTGGCGGCGTCCAAGACGGTGCCGTCCAGTGTTCTTAAGGGCAGGGGGAAATCATAGGCAGTGGCGCAAAGGTCTTGGATCTGCTGGGTAGAGAAATTGTCATCAACAAAAAACTGTGCCAATTGCGCCGCGCAGGCCGCAAAAGGCAGGGCACCAAGCCGGGCTAGCTCGTCCGCGTTAAAGCGGGGAAATTTGTCTGGCATATAAAGCCCACCGTCCGCAGCCAGGCTAGAAAGCAAGGCTGTGCTGAAACTGGCCTTTAGTTCAGAGTTGGTTAGAGAATGGTAGATCATTAAACCCTCACAGATAATTCTTATTCATTACAGCCTGGGTGACAAAATATAAAGAAAATTTCTTGTG
>QIKS01000087.1 GCA_003233025.1 Hellea balneolensis
TGAAAGAAACCGCATTTGAATATGCATTTGCCCTCAAAATCGCCGAGCATTTCAAAGGTAAATAGATAGTTGCGCAAACCTCCCAAGGAAGACCATGCCTGAAAACAGGGGCCATAAACGACCAACCCCCGCCTATGGGCGGGGGAGGGAAATTTACGGCAATATCAACTTAAACGGAAAATTTTAATTTTCGTCTTCCGCCCGATTTTGACGATAAAGAGAATCAAATTCTGCTTTGTAAGGCGTGCAAGTGTCATCGCCAAGTTCAAACCTGCCAGCCAAAAACTCATTGGAATAAGCTTGTCTAATGGCGATAAAGCAACGCTCCTGCTTCACCTTGGCTTGAAAAATACAGCGATCTGTAAACGCCTTTGATTCCGCCCGGATAAAGGATTTCCATTTGCGCGCATTGCTCGCCTCACGCGAAGATGCCGGCACATTATCAAATGCAGAAACCGCATGGGCACGTAAGGCAGTCCACGGCGCAGCTTTCTTTTCGGTGTCACTCATCAAACAATTGAGCCGATCTTGCCCCGCCGCACTGTCATAACGACAATTGGCAATTAGGCTCCAGGCCTTGCCGCGATCAAAACCGCGTTCCATAGCATTTTTAAAGGCGGCTTCCGCTTTGTCGCATTGCCCATTATTATACAATGCCTCACCCAAATCAGCAAATAATTTGCCTTTACCGGAGCTGGCCGCCGCTTTTTCCAAAATTGGAATAGCCCGCTTATACTCACGCGCTTGGCGCAGCAAATCGGACAATTGAACCAATTTATCAGAAGTTTGCTGGATTTTGCCCGCGTTCATTTCCCGCTCTAAAATTTGAGCTGCCTGATAGGGCATATCATAATAGCTATAATACTGCACAATCCGTTCAAAGTCCTGCGGGGTGGAATAAGCACCGCCGAGATACAACATCTTGCTGACCTCAAAAGCTTCATCCTCACGTCCACCGCTTACCAGCATCGACGCCCATGCATCCCATAATGTCCTGTCTTCAGGCCAGCGGTTAATCATCTGCTTGACGATATCCGCCTGCTTGGCAGGCATTTCTAAACTGTTAAAGAGGAAATTAAGCAGATCAAAATGCTTGCGCTCTTTCGGGCTGGCCGTATTAAACCACCGCTCGGCCCAAGGAAGGGCACGCCTATAGCGCTCTGCCTGTACCCAGGCGCTGACCAGCAGATCGATATGTGCTGGTTTTAATTCCCCACCTGCCCGGTCCCAGTCTTCCAACATTTGCGCCCCGCGAACATATTGCTCATCAACAATGAGCAATTGAGCGATTTGAACCCGTAAGCCAGAAATTTCATTGGGCAAAAGCCCCCCGGAACCAATCGCATTTTCAAATGCACCAATCGCCTGCTTAAGCTGGCCCAGCTCATAATAACCCTGACCCTGCATTTGATATATAATCCCTCTTTCATAAGAACTTATATCTTCCAATGCCAAAGCCTTGTTCGGCTCTGTCAGGGCGGCACTGGTTTGATCTGCCGCCATAAAATCTTGGGCAGCACTTACCAATGCTCCAGCCTTAGCGCCAAATTGACGCGGCTCTGCCACGGGCGCCTCTTCCTGGGCAAAAGCCGGTGTGACATTTGCGCCGATAAAAACACCACCCATAAGAAGGCTCATGGCGGTTGTGGCGATAAGATTGCGCCATTTGCTGTTTTTGTTTTCTTGCCGCTTCATTATACTCATCTCCTTTGTCGTCGTCACTATATTGCCATTTCAATCAAACATATCTGATTGAGACATATTTCTATTCTGGTATCAGCTTGCCGCGTTCATCCATCAGATTAAACCTAACGGTTGATTCAACTCCCGAACGTGAGACCGCCCGGCCATCAACGATTTTTGGATTATATTTCCAGCGCTGTACGGACCTGACTGTTGCCCGCTTAAATAAAGACTGGGTGCAAAAAGGCGTCGTCACATTAAAAGGTGCGCCCTCAGGGCTCACGTCAAACCTTACCTTGCAATGTCCGCTTTTTTCAGCACGCGGCGGCATGGCACCCGGAATACGCACCAAAGGTTGCGCGTCTCTGTCACTCACAGCAATTTTAAAACTTGTCTTGTCAAGCACTGGGGCCTCAAAATCCGGTATCGCCCCCTCAAGTGAAGCGATTGCCACAGTGGGTTGCGAAGCCTGCTGCCGTTCGATTTGCGGCGGCGGCGGCGGGGTTACGACTTTACGGACTTTGGTAATAACCGTTTCGCGAACGGCGATTTTAATATCCTCAACTTTGGGATTAATCTCAAAACTGGCTTTTTCACCCTTTTCCTCGGGGACAAAATCCCCAGCGATCAACACTTTCATCATAACAAAAAGCGCAAATGTAACAAAGGCTGCAATCAGCGTTCCAGCGATCCAGCGGACAAAAACATTCATGATAGTCTCCTATTCAGTTGAAACTCTGGTTGACACACCCAGATCCGTTAAAATCTCCTGCACACCCATAACCGTGCCTACATTCGCTTCCGTGTCACCAATAATAATCGCGGTTGCTTTCGGGTTTTCATCCCGCAAAGCCAAAATCACCGGACGAACTTCATTAAGAGAATAAGGGCGTTTATCGACCCAGACCTCGTCATCACTGTTGACCGCGATTAAAATACCTGGCGACCATTCTTCAGCTGTGGTGGCTACAGGTTTGAAAATATCGACACCCGGCGTTTTTACAAACACGGAGGTCACGATAAAAAAGATCAACAAAATAAACACCACATCAAGCATAGGCGTCATGTTCAGTTCTGTGTCTTCATCTTGTATATTTACGCGACTACGTCTGGCCATATTGTTACCTTATCACATTAATTGTTAAATTGCAAGCCCTAACCAAAAACATCTTTTATGAATCTGCTGGGATAATTTCGATCTTCGACTGCAAGCCTCTGCTGTCAAAATTATCTTTCAGATAAACGAAATTTCCGTGCGTCGCCAATTCATTGACTTTGAGGATAATATTGGCACCGGGCTTGTCCGCCAAAATCCGCTCTACAGCCAAAGCGACCCGGTCGCATTCCGTTCCGCGCCCATCAACACTGCACTGATTTTTACCGTCAACATAAACGGCGATCGCCGGTTTTGGATTGGGGTTTTCAGGTTGATCTGGCGGCGGCGGTGGCGGCGGGGTCACATCAATGCCCTGCTCGCTTAAAAATGTCGCCGTCACAATGAAGAAAATCAACATGATGAACACGATATCGAGCATTGGTGTCATATCGACATCTGCGTCGTCTTCGCCTTTTCGTAACCGTCTTCTCATGACTAACCTCCGATTTCTAAGCTGTCGGCAAATTGCGCAGTTTCACGTTTACTGCGCCTGTCGAGTTGATTGGAAAAATACAGCCCTGACAAAGCCGAAACCATGCCGGCCATTGTCGGTATCGTCGCTTTAAAAACGCCGCCAGCCATCAGGCGGGCATTTGACGAGCCAGACAAAGCCATCACATCAAACACCTCAATCATGCCGGTCACCGTGCCGAGCAAGCCGAGCAAAGGCGCAATAGCAACAAGGGTTTTGATGATCCCGACATTTTGCACGGTTTTAAATTTAACCTGGGAAATCAAATCATCCCGGATTGCCCGTGAACGCCAAGAGCGTGTATCTTCGCGGGTTTTCCACTCACTAATCAAGCGCGTTTTTAAGGGCTTATGGGCGAAATAATAGTAGAAGAACCTTTCCATAATGAACGTCCACATGACAAATGTAGCGATCATAATAACGAACAATACATTACCGCCCGTTCCTAAAAATTCTTGCAACCCTTCATATGCGATCCTTGGGTTTAGCCATTCCATAACGATACCTATCCTTATTTATGCAGGCCTCAGAACACGAAGCCTTGATCCCAAATGACACGAGCCTGAACCGGGTTCAGGCTCGCATTTGCATTAACCGCGACGGCTCTCAACGTGCCGGGCAACAATCCCTGCGGACTGCTCTTCGAGCGTCCCCTGGACACCGCGCGCCATAGAGGCACTAAAGCTGTGCAAGATCAGGAGCGGAATAGCTGCGATCAAGCCAAGCATGGTGGTCACCAAAGCTTCCGAAATACCGCCAGCCATCAATTGTGGATCGCCTGTGCCGTAAATCATCATGGCCTGGAAGGTTTTAATCATCCCTGTAACCGTGCCCAAAAGACCGAGCAATGGCGCAATACCCGCACCAAGTTTGAGGAAGTTAAGCCCCATTTCCAATTTAGGTGATTCGCGTAAAATAGCCTCATCAAGCTTCAGCTCGATAATTTCCTCATCCTTATCCTTCGCACCCTCATAAGCCATCATAACGCGGCCCAAAGGATTTGATTTGGACGGCTGAGCGTTCTTCTTCTGGGCTTTCACCGCAGTAGATGTCAGGAACAATGTCACGATACGGAATAATCCCAAAGCAACACCGACAAATAACAGGCCGAGAATAATTTTCCCGATAAACCCGCCTTGCGCAATGCGTTCGCCGACATCTGGAACACGCTCAAACGATTTGAGCAAGCTGCCGCGTGTCGGATCGATCGGGCCAAAAACCAAATCGCCTGCGCCCGCAGAAGCAACCGCACTGGCCGCCTTGGTCACCGCACCGCCAGGTTGGCGAGGCAGGGTTGTCAAGGGCAGCACGCCTTCTTCTTGTGTCGCCTCATATTCCAGAAACTCAGCACCGCTTGTTGTAAATACGGCAAAGGGACCGATCCGGGTCACTTCAACTTCCGTGCCATCACCAAAATTATTTACCGCTGTGGTAAATGTAGCAACTTGACGCTGATATTGGATTTCTGAAAGCATGGACTGCCAAATCGCATTGAGCTGATCAGTATCAGGCAATGCTTTTGATTCCGCCACAATACCAAGAACATTGGTACGGGTTGGATATTGCGCCGTAATTAACGAACTGTCCAATGTCGCTTTAAACTCACCCGCTTTTGAGCGCGCCAAGCCAAACACTTCACCGAAATCACCTTGAGCGGCCTTTAACTCGGCCTCAAGTCCGCTGATCGTTGCCTGATTGGCATCAAATGTCCGCTCCACACTCCGTGCTTGACGTTCAAGTCCTGCCAGCTCTGCTTGCTCTGCGGCCAATTTTGACGCCTGCTGGTCACGCCTTTGGCGAAACTCGGCCTCCCGGGCTGCGTTTTCAGCGGCTGTCTTTGCCGCATCCGCCCGCACTTGCTGCAGCAAAGTCTCAACTGAAGCGATCTGTGCTTGCACAGGGCTGGCCATTAATGCCGACATGCCCAAGGCAATGAAGGCGGTTTTTTTGAAAATATTCATAGTTTTACTCATCTGTCTAATCCCCAGTTTTAATTTGATCCAACCAGTGGAGCCATCACCAATTTTGGCGCAGCCTCACCTTTAGCAACCCGAATGGCCTGGCGAATTTCCAACGCCCTATTGCCGTTCACAGGTTCCCAGGATTTTGTTATTCTGTCATAATAGGCAATCTCTGACTCGTCCTTGGTCATATAAACCAGGGCAACCCGGCCATAACGCAGGAAATTAACCTTCATGCCTGCGCGTGTCGGATGACCGCCCTCATAACTGTCCAAACCCTGGCCGTATGAGACCTCGATCTTAAACGCGTTAAGCACCTGACGATATTGCTCCGCCGGAGATACATTTGGATTGGCCATAACTTGCTTTAACCGCTTAATGCGCGCCCGGCGCTCTTCAAGCAAAAACGGGATATCGGCTTCGATCGAATCCTCAATCGCCGCTGTCATCCTGAGCATCATCGGGGCCATGCCCTGCTTGATCGCTTCAACAGTACCAAGTTGGCGATTTAGGGACGTGATTTCCGCATTCTGTGATTCCAGATATATATCCTGCTGATCGACGAACAAACGGATATTGTCTTTTTGCTGCAACACGGCCCGAAACTCACGCACCATGCTATCGGCTTCATCATCAAGTCCCGCTACGCGGTCCTGTGATGCAGCACTGGCCGCGGTTGAGTTTTTCGCCGTCCTCAGGGCATTCTCCAACTGTGCCTGAGCGGGCACTGAGAATATCAATGCGGCTGCTCCTGCAAGTAATAAATGCTTGGCAATTGAATATTTCGACATGTCTTCCTTCCGATTTACTTTCACCATATGAACCCCACAGACCATCCGCGGCGTATCTTCAGGCGGCGTCATGCCGCCCCTTAAGCCAATTTGGCTCAAATTTTAACTTAAGGCATAGATTGGACAGGCGCGATAACGACACCTGGCGCAACTTCACCCCTAGAAACCCGTATTGCTCTGCGGATTTCAACAATTTTTCCACCCGGCAAATCGTCTACCCATTCACCTTGGCCCAAATCATAGCGCAACGCCCCGCTGCCATCCGTATTGATGTAAACCAGGGCCGTCCTGCCATATCTTAAATAATCACCGTCAAAAATTTCAACAGGAATGCCGGTGTTTTCGTTAACAATAACAACGCCGTCTTCGTCTTGTTCAAACCGGTCATCCCCTTCGCGCAATGTTGGCGCGGTTGGGTGATTGCCAGAATAACCTTCCAGCCCCTGGCCGTAATTCACCTCAATCTTATAGACGTCCAGCGCCTTTCTGTATTTGGCACCAACGGTCGCATTTTCATCTTCAACCAATTCCCTCAAAGATTGAAGCCGCGCCAAACGCGTATCCATCTTAAAGGGATAATCTGCCTTGATTTGGATTTCTATGGCTGCGGTCATTTTTTCAATCATCGGGCCGATAGACGCTTTCGTGTCGTCCAGGCCATCAAGTTGCGCCGTCAACGCCGCAATCCGAAGTTCTTGGCCGGCCAAGAAAACCTGTTGCTGGGCAAGACTGATTTTTTGATCCGCAACTTGTTGAAGCAAAATATGATAGGCCGCCTCATTCGCATTTTCCGCCTGGGCGTTCGCTGTCACCGCACCAAAGCATATGACACCACATGCCAAAAACACGCTCACATTTGAAGGAAATCTCACCAACACAACTCCCGTTTTTCGCGCCGATTATTCGGTCGCTTTATTATTCTTAAAGTTACGCATACACGCCTCGTTCTCGTTAATCAATCGTTAGGATGTGCCAAAGAGGCTTTTTTTACCAATTTACACGAAAAAGTGTTCATTGTGTGCCGCCCTCAACATATCTTTATCGTAAAACGAAAAATTTTTGCCGGACGCGGTCAAAACAATACCGATATGGTTGGGGCGGCTGGATTCGAACCAACGATCACGGGATCAAAACCCGATGCCTTACCGCTTGGCTACGCCCCAAAAAAACGTATAGCCACATCTATATGCGGCCCTTGGCTAAGGGGCGTTTCTTATCTTTTCTCCAAATGAATTGCAACGGGATTTTGCCAACATTCGTTATATTCTTTAATTCCGCCGCCAAAACCGCCAGACCTCCCTTGTTTTCAAGGCGGTTTTGCAATAATTACCGTGTGAAATCTCACTTTGCTGACAAAACATATCGTTTATCGAGAAATGCCTTTGCCTTTCTATATATAATGTGTGTATGAAGGCCGTGAGGGATATTTTTTTGTAAAGTAAGGTTTTCTATAATGCGCCAATTTTTCATTTCACTTCTAGGGTCGATTGTCGGCTTCTTCATTGCCCTGATTTTAATGTTTGTCTTGCTTGGCATGATTGTCGGCGCTGTCGCCCAATCCGCCGCTTCCAAGAAAACCACAAATTATAAATCCGTAGTTTTGAACCTGGATCTGCGCAAATCCCTGCGCGATCACGGCAGTGAAAACCCGTTATTTGGCAATGCGCCCACCTCTTTAATTACCATTGTGCGCGCCCTCGACCGGGCGGAGAGCGATGATAAAGTAAAGGGCCTGTTTATCCGGGCTAATGGCTGGGGCATGGCACCGGCGCAAGCAGAAGAAATCAGGCAGGCGATTAAAAAATTCCAAACCAGCGGGAAATTTGTTGTCGCCCATGCCCAAGGTTTTGAAGGGGCGACTTTGTCCGGGTATTTGGCCGTATCGTCAGCCGACGAAATATGGATGCAAGACACAACCGGGTTTGCCCTGTCGGGCTACCGGGCAGAAATTGAATTTCTCGGCGGCGTGTTTGAAAAGCTTGATGCCCAACCTGAATTTATCCAGTTTCACGAATACAAAAACGCGGTTAATTCCTAGA